>NZ_JBGTHY010000022.1:0-8723 GCF_041745955.1 Pricia sp. | reverse complement strand
CCTTGATCCGCTCAAGGGCATTCTATTATCCGGACCCGTGGGTTGCGGGAAAACCAGCCTTATGAAATTATTAAAATACATTGTACCTCATAGAAAATCCTATTCAATAATACCCTGTAGAAATATTGTCTTTTCATTTGGCCACCTAGGCTATAAGGCTATTGAAGACTTTGGCTGTAGCCAGTTCTTTTGCTTCGATGATTTGGGAGTTGAGCCTCTGGGAAGGTATTATGGCCAGGATTGCAATGTAATGGGGGAAATCCTGCTTTCGCGGTATGATTATTACCTGGAAACAAAAATACCCACACACGCCACCACAAATCTCAATGCGGATGAGCTGGAGATCAGGTACGGCACAAGGGTTCGCTCGCGAATGCGCCAACTTTTCAATCTAATCGCATTTGATGAAACCTCAGTGGATAAAAGAAAATAGAAGAGACAAAGGATTTGTGTAGCAATTCTGATAAAAAAGTTTTGATTCCACGATTACTGGTAAAGTACCGTGGAATCAAATAAGTTTTTTATCAAAATAATTTGACTAAATTTAAAGGTGCACAAAAGATTTTCTCGGGGCACCTTTGTGTAATTGTTAAAACCAACCTCATTATGAAAAGATCATATGTTTCCCTCTCGCTCTTTTTGACTTTCTTAGTCGTACTCTCCTGTACGGTTGATCAAAAAGAGAAGCCAAAAGAGCCCGCAAAAGGCAAGAAGGACCGAAATATGTTTGGGCTTCACATTCCCCGCGGGCTAATACTCAACTCCGATAGCCTTACCGATGGTTACATCATGTTTGCGGTACCTAATTCATCTTCAACGTATCTTATCAATCGAAAGGGTGAGGTTGTGCATGAGTGGAAAGGGAACTATGAAATTATGCAAGCCTATTTGCAGAATGATGGCTCGCTGATCCAGGGAGTACAGGATCCCGATTTTCCAGTGTTCGGCTGCTGCGGAACGTATGGACGTTTACAAAAAATCAATTGGGATAGTAAGATATTATGGGATTTTGAATATGCTAATGAAAATCACATCCTTCATCACGATTACACCATACTTCCCAATAACAACATTCTGGCCATTGCCTATGAAGTTAAGTCGTTCGACGATGCTATTGCTCGGGGAAGAAAGGGTGAACTCATGCCAAAGTCAGGGCCATGGTTGGAAAAAATTGTAGAGATAGAACCGCAAGGCGCTAGCGGTGGCAGGATGGTTTGGGAGTGGCATCTTTGGGACCACCTGATTCAAGATAACGATAGAACAAAAGCAAACTTTGGCGTTCTGGCGGATCATCCAGAATTATTAAATTTCAATACTGGCAAGCCAATGCCACCTGCCATCACGCAGGACAGCCTGGATATCTTGAAGTCAACGGGAATTGTTCACCGAAACACAACGCTCGATAACTTTGATTCTGATATCTATCATTTTAACGCTATCAAATACAATCCTAAACTGGACCAAATTGTATTCAGTTCTCCCAGCCTGGGCGAAATATTTGTTATCGATCATAGCACAACAACGAAGGAAGCTGCAACTCATAAAGGCGGAAAAAGTGGAAAAGGTGGTGACTTTCTGTTCCGTTGGGGAAATCCAGGAAATTATAACAGAGGTGATTCTACCAATCAAAAATTATTCGCGCAACACGATGTACGTTGGATCGTTGAAGGCTATCCTGGCGAAGGCAATCTTACCGTATTCAATAATGATATTCCCGGCAGCAAGGACAGCCTGAATTATTCGGCCGTTTATGAGTTGACCCCTCCCATGGACGAGAAGGGAAATTATCTGTTAGAAAATGGCAAAGCCTATGGGCCAGAGAAACCAAGTTGGGTCTATGTTGCACCCGATACGCTTTCATTCTATGCCAGCTTTATTTCAGGAGCACACAGAATGAAAAATGGTAATACCTTTATTAATGAAGGGCCAAGGGGCCGATTTTTCGAGGTCACTCCCTCAGGAAAAATGGTTTGGGAATATCTTAATCCATATCGTGGTGAAATCCGTCAGCTCAATGGAGATCCTGTAAATCTTATTCCTTTTGTATATTGGGGATTCAGGTCTACATTCATTCCTGAGGATCATCCTGCACTAGCTGGGAAAAAACTAGAACCCCTGAATCCACAGCCAAAAGTATTTGTGCTTCCCCCCCCTCCTCCGAGTGAGAAGAAATAAAATACCACATACCATTTATACAAAAGGCCGCATTCAGTCTCTATACAAGAGAGGTATTCCGAGGCTTGTGTAGATGTTATTGTCATTGAATTGCGCGTGCGGAGCAATATCTGGAAATTACATTATCACCGTACCCAAAAATTCCGCCTTGAATAAATTCGCCCATTGCAGCTATGAAGGGGTAAGGAACCAATAAGCCCTCAGAATGAAGCTAATAAGGATTAGAAACCTATCTGAGATATTTTTCCCTGATGAGTTTTGTGATGAAACGGTTTATTGGTTTAACAGGATAACTCCATTGTCCCTTACGTAGTTCTCCCAGTGTTTCAATAATTCGTTGTACTTGACCGGAAGCTGTTGGGATAAGTCGTTAGACTCTGTAGGATCCTGAATGATATCGAAGAGTTCAAAAACTCCTTTTCCAAAGGGCGGCTCAATTTTAGTTATCTTCCATTTTCCTTTCCGAAGCGCGCATCTTCCGAACAACTCCCAGCCCATTACATAGTCCTCATCGTGCACAAAGTTTTGCTTCTTACGAAGTAACGGAAGAAGTGATGCACCCTTATAGGGTGTCAACGCTTGACCTTGGTAAGACGAGGGATACTTCGCTCCAGCTAATTCAAGAAAGGTAGGTGCGATATCCATTACGGATGTGAATGCAAAAGTTAATCCTTCTGCCGTTTGGCGCATTGGCATTTTAATGATCATTGGACTATGTATTCCGCCCTCTGCACTATATCCTTTATACAAACTATTTACCGCACTTGAAGCGTGTGCCCAAGGAGCTCCGTAAGCAACGAATGAATTGGCTGTTCCCATATAACGGTACGGATCAGCATCATCTGGCGTCGCGTTTATATCCAACTCTGCGGGTCCATTGTCTGACATAAAAATAAATAAAGTATTATCATATTCTCCAATGTCCTTTAAATATTCAATCAATCTTCCTATGTTTTGATCTAGATTATCGATCATTGCCGCATATATCTCCATTTTGCGCTCTTCAATTCTCTGCTCGTCTGGCGTTAAAGATGCCCAAGGCAACAAGGGACGATCTGAAATATCATATAAGTTTCCCACCACTGATGGGAGCTTGGGTAAATTAACATCAGCTTGCACAATTCCTTTTTTCTTTAAACCCGCGAATCGCATTGCCCTCAGACTATCATACCCCATGCGATACTTTCCTTTGTATTTTTCGATTGTAGCTACCGGTGCTTGTAAAGGCCAATGCGGTGAAGTGTAGGCGGCCATCAGAAAGAAGGGTTGATTATCACTGTTTTCACTCTGTAAGAAGCTTATTAGCTTATCGGTATAAACGTCGGTTGAATATTGACCATTTGGATAATTCGTGAAATGATCATCTTGCCAAAATGTATTCCCATCGGGATAGTAGTGATTGGCGTAAGCTTCGAGTAAAGTAAACGATCGTTCAAAACCATTTGCTTTTGGACTTTGATCAGCCGTCAATCCCAGATGCCACTTCCCAGCGATGTAGGTATGATAACCAACGTCCTTTAACAGTTGAGCAAATGATACGACCCTGCGGTTCAGGTATCCTTCATATCCTGGTTTTCCTTTTTCGCCAGGGATACGCTCAGCACGTTCGGCCATATCGCCCAATCCCGCAATGTGATTATCTGTTCCCGTCAATAGCATAGCTCTCGTAGGCGAACAGGTAGCGGCAGTATAGAAATTAGTGAATATCTGACCGTGACTAGCAAGCGAATCAATATTCGGAGTGGAAATTTCACTTCCAAAGCATCCTAGATCAGAATAGCCAAGATCGTCCGCTACAATCAAAACGATATTGGGTTTTTTTGGGACCTGTGTAGTCTGCTCGCTCTGGCAGGAACAAATAACACAGAGTAAGAAAGTGAAGATGAGATATCCTTGTTTCAAAGAAATTGTTTGATTTGAAGTGAACTTTCAGGTTAACGCGTATTTTTCAATACCTAAAGATAGCACAATTGTCGTTTGATGATGCAATCAAAATAAGAAGTATATTTAAATGAATTCCACGAAATAGTAACGATGCTATGGCTACAACCCCTGGTAAGATGAAGCTAACCATTCTCCTAGTTAGCAGTTTAACGATCATGTCCGTAATCACGATCTCTCCTGCTCTACCACAGATGGCGTTGGCATTTGCTGATGTCGGTCACGCAGAATTTCTCGTGAAATTAGTATTAACGATACCTGCGTTATTCATTGCCATATTCTCTCCAATAACGGGTCGCCTGATCGACAAGCATGGCCGGCTGCGAATTCTTTGGTTCTCGTTGGTCTTGTATGCCATTTCAGGTGTTGGCGGATTTTTTCTGAATAGCCTTTATTATATCCTTATCTCCAGAATAACATTGGGAATTGCTGTGGGAATGTCGATGACTATTGTAATCACCTTAATTGCTGATTACTTTGAAGGAATCGAACGACAAAAGTTTGTTGGGCTACAGGTTGCGTTTATGTCATTAGGTGGAATTGTATTCATTGGTCTGGGCGGCATACTGGCGGACTTTGGCTATCGATATCCCTTCTTGATCTATTTATTTTCGTTGGTGGTACTTCCGCTCAGTATATTATTTCTGCACGAACCTAAGGTTGTTGCAAAAGGAAATTCAGTAAAACTAAACATTAAAGCACCCAGAATCATTTGGCTGCTATTTTTCAACACGATGGTAATGTGGATTATCTTTTTTTTAATACCCGTTCAAATACCTTTTCACTTAAAAGTGATGGGCATCGAGAAAAATGCACTGATCGGGGCAGCCATTGCCACGGCCACTTTGTTTTCGGCAGTCTCATCATTCTCTTACTCGAAAATAAAAAGTCGTTTTAATTTTCTTACGATCTACTCGATGGGCTACCTATTGATGGCTGCTGGCTTTTTTATCGTTTCCATTTCCAACAGCTATCCGTCTGTGCTCATCGCGATGATGTTTGCTGGTTTAGGTATGGGAATGATGATCCCCAATACAAATATGTGGGTAATGAAAATTGCTCCCCCTGAAATTAGGGGCAAGGAAATTGGCAAGCTTACTACATTCTGGTTTTTAGGGCAATTCTTATCTCCTATTATTATTTTTCCAGTGCTTCAAATGCTTTCCCTCTCGAACACTTTTATGGTCGGAGCCGGATTACTTTCTCTGATATCTATTCTATTCGTCATTTTTCAATTCAGTAAAAAAGGAAAATTCGCACTTCAATAATGGATTAAGCCTTTTTTGTTCTATCGTGAGATGAGTGGTCTCCCACCCACGTTGGGTTCTTTAACCAAAGCAAACAGGACGGAAGAAAAATTGGCCTAGACCCTTTGTTATTGCGTATATTCGGGTGTTAGGGGCAATAGACCCGAAACGACCTTACGCTTTTCATCGCTTCAAGTGTAAAAGATGGATGGCTCTTATTTTTTTATTCTGCAGCGAAGCCAACGCACTCCCCCCAGGGATGAGTTTTATTTTATACCACTTGCTTCAACGAGCACGATTTTCGACAGATTTTCATTGGAATAACATTAGCTCCCGTGCCCCAACGCCAACAGCCGCCAACAAAAGGCATAAGTCATTGGTTTCTGTGGCTAGAGAACAATCCGATGAATTTTGACGGATCTAAAACAGATTTTGGAAATGCAACTGTGACCGGTTCCGAATCGGAAAATCAATCACAAACTTTACATAAAGGAATAGATTCCCTGCCAAGAGAAGAAAGACTAAAAAAAGAAGTTGAATCTGTAAATAAATACCCTAGCAGCATTGTAAGCGCGAATATCCTTTCCGTTTATTCTACGACCTGGGGAAAAGAAAACACAAAAGAAGTCTTCGACCGATTTTCAACGGAGAATAAAACATCGGAATACGGACAGAAAAGTGCGAAGTACATCAAACTAAATAAAGATCCAAAAAGCAGTGAAAAATTTGTTGATTTTGAGATGGTAGATCCGAAGGGAAAACCAAATCATCGGATATCGCCCCTTAAGACTGTATCGAAGAAGGAAAAATGATGGCCCATGACCGATCATGGGGTGTCGGATAAAAAAATATTCAAAAAAAGCCATGGAAAAAAATACCGAAAACAAAAGAAAGATCTTTTCGATCGCCAAAGGAAAATTCCTGGCACCGCTATTGGTCTGTACGGGCCTAGGCCTCATTGTTACTTCTTGCGGCGACGATGGCGACCGGACCGTTCCCGGGGAATCGGCGGTAGAACTGACGCCGGAAGGCCCGGCCCCGGACTGGGCGCCCAACATTACGGACCCCATGTTGGTAGTTATCGAAGAGTTCCAAAGCTATAATGTCCCTCCGTTACAGACCTTAAGCCCGCAAGAAGCGCGGCAGCAGCCCCGGGCCGGCGGATGCGATCAAGAGGGTAATCGAAAACTATAGTTTATCGATACCTCCCGGTATGGTCGATACCATGGGAATAATGATCCCCTGTGAGGGAAACAGTATCCCCGCGCGGATCTATACCCCGGACACAGGAAAGGATTCCTATCCGGTAATAGTATATTATCACGGCGGGGGATGGGTAATAGCGGGAATAGACGCATATAATGCCTCCACCGAGGCGCTGGCGCAAAAAACGGAGGCCATAGTGGTCTCCGTAGGATATAGACAGGCCCCGGAGTTCAAGTTCCCCACGGCCCATAACGATTCCTATGCGGCCTATGAATGGGTATTGAAAAATGCTGACACTTTTAAGGGGGATAGCGCCCGGATAGCGGTAGTGGGGGAAAGCGCGGGCGGTAACCTGGCAGCGACCGTCAGTTTAACGGCCAAGCAGCGGAACGTTAGGCTACCCTTGCACCAGGCGTTGATCTATCCCCTTGCCGATAACGATTTTACTACACCGTCCTATCTGGAACATCAGAATTCCCTTTTCCTGAACTCCCCGCTCATGATGTGGTTCTTCAATCATTACCTTAATAATCCCGAAGAAGGGGACGACCCAAGGATTTCCCTGGTCGATGCGGACCTTGGCGGTATGCCGCCCACCACCATCATCGGCGCCGAGATCGATCCCCTGCGGAGCGAAGGTCAGCTGCTGGCTCAAAATCTGGAAGCGGCCGGGGTAGCTACCACTTATCAACTCTACACTGGTGTGGCCCACGAATTTTTCGGAATGTCCGCAATTCTGGCGGAGGCGGAACAGGCACAGGCCTTAGTGGCAAGGGAGCTCAAAAAGGCTTTTGGCACAGAATAATCAAGGGGCTTTTCTAAGCAGGTCTTTTGTCCGCAAAGTTCACGGCCCGTTCTTTTCTCAAGTCCGGTATCCGGCCATAGCTAGTTTGGCAGAGCGTAGCTTTCGGCCGAAGACTTGGGAACAATTTAGGGGAACCTCGTTCGAAGGCCCATTTCTTGGACGGCCGCCCTTGTTTTGAGGTCCGACCCTTCGAGTGACTCTATTGCCTTGCTGGCCCATGCCATTTTTAACGGGCGTACCGGATCGGGACGTATTTCCCAACGGCGCATGGCCGGGGGCATGTGTCCCTATCTTCCCGTTTTCGGCAGGTCCTATTGATCGGCCGTCAAACCGAACTAGTCTGGTATATGGAAAGTCTATTTTAATGTGCGATTAAGTGCTACCAGTTTACTTAATGTAAAATAGGCTTATTTGAACTTTTAGAGCTTAAACGTAGTCCTAAAAAATGTTCGTTTTGTAGTACTTTTTAAAAAGACGCATTAATATATAGTTTGAGATGGAATTTACTTGTTATTTAGTTCAGTTCATTGGTTTCCTTAGTTGCGACACGTTCAAGTAAGAGCGTTCTGTATAGTTTACCTTGTTAACCTTTTTAACTTCATCATGTCCGAGTGAAATCCGTCTACATACCAATTTCCCTAATACAGTTGGGCGTAGTGTTTTTTTATTCTAAGTTTTCAAAAGTCAAGGTTTCGCCAGAAGTGGAACCATAAAAATTTCCAATATGGACCATTTTGCTGATACCGACGAAAAGGTAAAATAGGGCATGAACGGCTTTAATCGGATATGCCCCGAGGTCCAGGAACAATGTTTTTTCCCCGGGTGTCGGTAATTAAGTTGAACTCGTTCGGTAAAAGATCCTGTGACATAGCTGCATAAAACGACAACTGCACCCAAAACCCATAAGCCTTTTTGGCACCCGGCGGGCACCTCACGATTTTCAGGATTTTAGGTAATAGGATGCTTTGTTACCCCCAGACTCACCGATTACAATATATATAAAAAACACTACTTTCGGACATCATTTTAGAATGCAAATGGAAATAATTTGGACGACATCGGCATACATCGACAACTTAGAAAATATAGAGTATCTTTTAGGGGAATGGTACTTATCTGTAGCGTTGAAATATGAAGAGAAAGTAATAGAGGCCGAGGAATTGCTTTTAAAGGGTCCCCAACTAGGGCAATTCGATAAAGAACTAGGTCTAAATAAATTACTGGTCGTAAAGCAAATCTATATGATGTACGAGGTTAGGGGCGATAAAATCTACATTGTCAGAATGTGGAACAACTACAAGAAGCCCTATTGGTAAGCTTCGAGTTTTTCACGCATGGCAGAGCGCATA
>NZ_JBGTHY010000021.1:0-2609 GCF_041745955.1 Pricia sp. | reverse complement strand
TACTTGGCCCAAACCATTGTAGGAATCCTTCGATTACTTGAATAAGTAGTGTAGGCTTACCCAAAAATGGTAAGATGTTGAAACCAGCGTTTAAATAAAGGATAGTTTTTAATTCTTAATCATAGTTTCATAAAACGAACGATTTTTGGCACATATTAAAAATAAGACTTGTCCCAAATACTTACCAAAAACTTAACTGCGCATGGATCCTATGGAATTTTTGTAGTGTTCCGGTAGATAAGCGTCAAGCAAAAATTCCATAGGGCGCATTCTACTTTTGATTTGGAACACGCTCCTGCTCTTTTGACCAAGCTTGAAAACCTTTGTAAACTTCGGGATGTTCATCGAAGTAGCCTTTCAAATCTAAAATGACCTGTTCTTTTCCATTTTCAAAGGTTTCAGCCTTGGAATCCTCCAATTGGATAAAATGGTACCCAAAATAGCCCAAAGCAAGTACGGTCAAGATGGATGCAATACAGAACAAGGCCAACAGCCATTTAGGGGTCAGTTTTGCCTTTGCCAGGTCACTACTTAAATTCCGCAACTCGCTATCATGGCTATGGAAATGATCATCCTGATTTGTTTTTAGCTGGCACAACTGCCTTTTGATGTCTGACAGATCAAATGCCACTTCTGAGTTTTTCAGGTCTTTAGATAGTTTTTCCAAATGGGTGATCCCCTTTTTAAATTCTTCCAGTTCATTGGTCAGTAATTCCGTGATCTCTTCCAGTTTTGCCATAATGGTGTTCTTTAATATCCAATTTCGAATCCAATTCCCTTTTTGATGGTCTGTTTGATAAACCGTTTGGCCACCTTAAGGGCTATGTTGGCACTTAAATCGGTCACTTTTCCTAATAGATTAACGGCTGTTCCTTGTTTTAAAAGGAATCCCTTCCCGGTATTGTTAGAGATTCCCACGGCCAACTTGGCCCCCGACATGGACCGATGTACCTCGCTTCCTTTCAGGTTATGGCCTTTGTACTCGAATCGGAATCCCTGCAGCTTACCAGCTTTATTGATACTAGGAATGACATTAACGTGATTTTGTTTCATGCGTTCGATATACCGGTCAAAGTCCCTGGGTTTTGATTTTGCCATTACCTTTTCATGGATATCCTTGATCTGTTGTCGGACGTTCTTGATCTCGTTCAGCTTGTCCTGTTGTACCTCCCGGACTGTGGTGAGCCCCATTTGCTTGGCGACCCGTTCCGCTGCATATTGGCTCTGTTTACCAATGAAACTGTCATTATAGGCCTTCCCTTCAAAACCGATGCGGTTCACATAGAGATGCACATGTGTGTGTTGTTTGTCCCGATGCACGAAGGCGATGGCCTGCCGTTCCTGTAGCTTCATCTCCTTGATGAACCGTTCCGTTAGTTCCTTTAGCTGCTCCTTGGACAGGCTTTTCCCGTCCTCGATGGTCGGGCTAAGGATAAAACTCAGGGTGTTCTTTTGGCACCGAGCGTTCTGTTCCTGTACCATCTTGAACTCCTCGCTGATCTCCTTGGGGTTTTGTCCTGATACGAACTGGCTATGGACGATCTCTGCGCCCTTCTCCTGGTTCCAACCATATTCGATACTTGCCCTAGCATGTGTTATCGATTTTCCCTTGCCTATCATTTCCTGAAATTTTGGATATGGTCCCGTATTTCCCAGGCCAGTTGTCGGACCTCTGTGGCCAGCTGGGGATTGTTCTTTTTGAACATATTGCCAATGCGGATAAAATTGTTGCGGTACTTGGTCAGCATTTTATACATAGTGATCTGTTCCTCAGAAAGCCGTTCTATGATCCGATCCTCAAAAGCAGCCCGCCGGCAATACTCGCTAAGGGAGAGTCCCGACCTTTTGGCCTTTACCCTGAGCAAATTCCGCTCAAAGGTGGAACACCGGAACCGGACCGTTTTACTTTTCATTTTTTTTTACTTTGCGACCCTACGGGAGCAAAGCAAGATCGTTTTTGTGGCTACAAAAACACATCTTGACTTCCTTTTCTTCGTTTTACTTCGTGAAGGAATACCTTTTCCGTTTAATAAGAAAAGGATAAAATTTAAAGATAATTTTGTATTGCCATTCACTGTCATTTCCTTCTGCTCGGTCCGTCCAATCTAAGCAAGTTGAACATTTTAATGAACCGGTCGGCCAGTTGCTGGCCATACCGCTGTTCAATTTGACTTAGGTTCAAATTAGTAGTAATATGAGTCTTGGTACCAAGGCTTTCAAAATTGCGATACCGGTTGAGCAGGATGCGGACAAGCACTTCTTCCAACCCGAACTGGTAGATATTGTTTCCCGCCATTTCAGCTCCCAGGTCATCGAACAGAAAAACACCTTTGGAATAGTATTGAATGACATCCTCTTTGTTTCTTTCCATATTGAACTTGGTCACTATTTCCTGGGTCGAAATCGATGGAAACCACAACTGTCGAACCTGATACTGTTTGGCCATGTTTTGAACAATTTGAAAACTCGATGTTTTTCCAGTGCCGTGCGAGCCAAAAACCAATAGCCCTTTTCTCAGGGAGATATTCTCCAAAACCTCAAAAGCCGCGTCCCGGTTCCAATACCTGCAGAAGTGGGCTAGAAAGTTCTTGTTTGCAGTATCCACTTCG
>NZ_JBGTHY010000020.1:0-1528 GCF_041745955.1 Pricia sp. | reverse complement strand
GCTTCCCCTTCCAATATTCCAGTTGCTCCTGTTTTATTTTTCGGTCCCGTTGCCAATACGCAAAATCGGGATATTGTATCGCGGGCGCTGTTGTTTCGGGAAGGCTTCCTTTGGATAGTTCCCGATAGTATTTGGCCCATTCCGACTTCAACAGATTCATGGACCATTTGTCGATAGCGATATGATGTAAGGTCAACATGACGAGGTGCTCGTCGGCTTCCATCCGTAGTACGGAAACCAGTGCAACGGGCGGTTTGGAAAGGTCAAAACTGTGTTCGGCGTCGGTGTCGATAATTTTTTGCACCGCCGCACTTTTATCCCCCTTTTGATCCCTTAAATCATGTTGAACAACGGAAATCCCGCTTTCGGGGCGTATCCGCATATACGGATGTCCATCCTCCATATAATAAACCGTACGGAGAATCTCGTGATTTTCAAATACCAAATGGAGCGCTTGAAGCAGCAGGTCTACCTGCAAATCACCGACAAACCTATACTTTTCAGAATAATTGTAAAAGGAATTACCGGGATACAATTGTTGTAAGAACCACAGCCTTTGCTGGCTATGCGAAAGCGGTATAGGGACACCTTCGGGTGCCTTGCCTATGGTATTCGATACCCCTTCGGCCTTCTTTCTATCTTTCCATTGCCCCAGCAACGAAACTTTTTCCATACGTCATGTTTTGTTGGGTCGATACGAATTGGCCCGCGCACCTCGCTCTTTTCTTAGCAAATACTCGCTTACTTTTAGCGCAATCCAAGATATACCGCAATCTTATAGCCCTCTTTACGGATGTAATCATCTACCGGCAAATTGATCTCGAAGGCGCGTTCGAACAACCAATATAAAGATACGATAATCAATAGTATAGACAGCCATAGCATGAACTTGGGATAGAATTTAAGTTTCCGCATAAAAAAGAGTACGGGAAATATCAGCAATATAATGACTACCTGACCCAATTCGACCCCAAGGTTGAATCCGAACAACGAAAGGCTCAGGTATTCGCCCTTAAAGCCCAATTCGCCGAGTACCGAGGCAAAACCAAAACCGTGAAAGAGACCGAAAACAAAGGCGATAATCCAATCTTTACCCTTGAAAATCGGACGGATGTTATGATAAGCCGCCAAACCGATGGATAACGCGATAATCGATTCGACCCAACGCGAGGGCAGATTAACGATGTCCAATGCGCCCAAGCTCAGGGTTATCGTATGGGCTATGGTAAAAAAAGTGACAATTTTAAGGATGTATATGAAGGCTGGTTTGAATCGGGCCACGGGTTGCCAATACCACTTGCTGCCAACTAATTTTTGATCTGCATCGACGCTTTCTTCGGAAACTTGCCGAACGCGGCGGACTACAGAGGGCAATATCAACGCCAGCAGAAAGAGTATGTGGTCGATGCCGATCCAAATATGCCAAACCCCTTGGCGTACCATGGCCACAAAGCCTTTCCACAGTCCGGTTTCTACCAGGTTTAAGGTCTGGGTGGTACCGCCCCTACTGAAATCAAGCGCAAAGATG
>NZ_JBGTHY010000019.1:0-7681 GCF_041745955.1 Pricia sp. | reverse complement strand
CTTGATTTCCGGTTTTCGGTATGCAAGTTCAATTTTTGCCTTTCCCACGGCCTCGAAGACCTTTCCATGGGCAATGGCGGCATTGTCCCAAGTGGACTCCGCAATATGGCGCAACCCGTTCAGGCGCATCGTTTTCCTTGCTTCATCGTTCCCAAAAAGATTGATTATTGCCTGACCCAATTGGGTCGAATCCTCAAAATCGAAAATATGACCCGCATTATTTTTGAGCACCTCGAGCGCATGTGGAATCGGTGTCGATATTACCGGACATCCACAGCTAAGGGCATATGAAAATGTGCCACTCACTGCTTGGTTCGGATCTTTTGATGTAAACAGGTATATATCGGTCAACTGAAGATATTCCAAAAGTTTGTCCAAGGGGAGAAATTCATTTATGAATCGTACATGTTGGGACAGCCCTAATTTTTCGACTTTGCTTTCAAGAAACTCCCTGTAATCTTCTCCTTTTTGCTTGATAAGTGTAGGATGGGTCTTGCCGAGTATCAAAAATACGGTTCGAGGATATTCTTTTATGATTGCGGGAAGTGCATCCAGTGAAGTCTCGATACTCTTGCCCGGCCCCAAAAGACCGAACGTCGAAAGCACCAGTCTATCCGTAAGGTTATATTTTTCCTTCAATGTCCGTTCATCCTTATGGCAGACCGAATGTGTACCATGTGGGATGACGGCTATCATATCGTTGGCGACACCGTAGTCCCGTACAAGGATTTCGGCGGAATTACGGGTCATTACAATCAGGCGATCCGATGCCGACGCTATTTTTGATACACTTTTCTTTAATTCGCTGTCCGGATTCGGCAATACGGTATGGAAGACTATGATCAAAGGCTTGTTGATGGATTCCAGAAAGTCGATAAAAGCCGGCTCATTGCTGCAAAAAAGTCCAAATTCGTGTTGTACCATTACCACACCGACCTTCTCATCGGAATTGAGCAAATGGGAGTTTTTTAAAAAATCGAATTCGGAAGTCGTATTCAGCGCCTGTTCGATACCTTTCGGATACTTATATGCACCATTCGAATCCTCCAAGGGAAGTATCCTCAACTTGAAAGAATCATTAAACTTGTTTTTAAGGGCATGCTCCAAATCCTTTGAGTAGGTAGCAATACCGCATTCCCGGGGCGGATACGTTGTAAGAAGAACAATTTCAACGGTGTTTTTGATGACGGTCGAATCCTCCGGACTTTGGTCGTTAACTTTACCTTGGTAAAAGACCGAACCGTTCAGAATTTCCCTTCGTGATTTTTTGGATTTTTCAACTGGTTTCTCTTCCATAGCATTATAGTATAGACGTTAGACAAGACTAGGGTTTCGGCCCGGACGGTAAATTGAAAAATTTAAAATGGTGCGCAAGTAAATAATATCTCTATGCAAAACACTTTTGCTGAAAAAAAATCCACTATAAATAATAGCTAGCTAACATAGACTAACGATACTCAACAGGCTGCAACTATCGAAGATGTTTGTAACACATAAACAACAAAATGTTTTTGTTAGGTCAGGTTTTCAATTCGACATATTGTAGCCAATTATTAATTTGCTTTGTTCAAACTGGACCGTGGCCATATAATATTACTTAACAATCTAGTAAAATAATGTAATACATGTAATTAATGTATTATATAAACAAATAGTATTTAAGCTATTGAATTCTATAAGTCCTTACCATCATCATTTACTCAAAAAAATGGGTTTTACCTTTATCTCAATAGTAATTATTGTACAAATATGCTCTCGGCTAAATATAGTAAAAATGGATTTATTCCATATTAAAAAGAAATTTTGATAGCCTTGTTTTATTGCTATGAAACTATGAACCGATCAATTTTACACTTAGACTTGGAAACCTTTTTCGTAGCGTGCGAAAGAAGGGAAAACCCGAACTTGGAAAACCGTCCCCGTGGTAGGGGGAACGGGAAGCAGGGGGATTGTATCGGCCTGTAAATTGGGCTTTGAAGTAAAATATGAATATCGTGGAATGCAATGTGCGGAAATTTCAAGAATCTATTGTTAGTAAACAAAAGTGTCGCCCGACCGCTTTAATAGCCCGGCCGATCCGTTGGCAATAATCCCCATACCAGAAAACCAGTTAAGTTTTTAAAATAAGTTTTTATCCTGACGTTCTTATTTTCAACCAAGGCAAAAAGTCCGACAGAAATCAAAGCCCGAATGGAAAAAGTAAAGCGTTGTTTTCCTTTGCGAAAAACAACGCTTCCGAGCGAAACTGGTCCTAATTACTACAGAACCTTAATCTATGGGGTATGCGCAGTACCTATTTTAGTTTATTGCCCTACGTTCGTCATCGATTATGTTCTCCGCCCTATTTCTATCCAAAAATATCTGTATCCCAAGGTTCAGGCTTAATGCATGCTGATAGGCCGTGTTCCCCGCCCCGAGAAGACCGTTATACTTAAAGGTGGTCTCAAGGGCCACGTTATCGGTAATAAAATAAGCAAGGCCCGGTCCGGTACCGTAGGCAAAGCCATTGGTCGTAGGGCCGTCCTTGACATTGACCCCGGAAAGCCCGCCATTAATTTCGGCGAAAAATCGAAGTCTTCTCGGAAGTTCGTCAACATCCACATCATCTGGAGAGATATAATATCTGGTCAGTGCCTGAAGTCCATATACAAAGCTTTCGCTGGATTGAGAGTTACTTTCAGGTGATTTGGAATATCCTATATTGGCTATGGCCCCTATAAGGAAATTGTCCCGGACGAACCATCCCATCTTGGGACTAAGACCAAGATCCATACCGGCACCGTCGTTAAGGCCGAAATTCAAACCGAAGAGGCCGTTGCTCGATGAGTTTATTATTCCACTACCGAGATCGCTTCCCAACATAAAGGTGCCCTGATCGGTCTGTGCCCGGCAGAGCCCCAAAAAAGTGAAAAAAAGTAGGGCTGACATTAATTTGAACCTTTTACCCAACGGAGACGAAAGGTCCGCGCCTTTAATAATACTATTGTCGTGGCTAACAGTAAAAATTGAAATTTCGGGAAATATCATAGCTATATATTTATGGTGAACAACAAGATTACATTCACGGCCTTAAGCCAGTAGACCTAATCGGTTCTATTTTTGAACCAAAAGAAAAGGGCTGAATTTTAAAACATGAATGATAGTTAGGGGTAGTAATCGGAAGAATCGGTCTTTTTTCAAATCGAGAGGGAACGTTATAGAGAAGTATGCGGGTGTCATTGTCCATCTTTGGCGCTTGGATAAGGCCTGCAACAGATTTTTAATATCCGTTGGATATTTCATTTGCCTTAAAAGTCTATTCGATTGGTCTGCAAGTTAGTATCGTTTAGGGCTAGGTTAGAAAATATATTTCTCATGACCTAAATCCCCAGCACTATGAATAACTCTACTACAACAATTGAAGACATTCCTAGAAAGATATCCCGTATATCCTGGGGAGCTATATTGGCGGGCACCCTTTCGACATTATCCTTGATGTTTCTTTTGAACATCTTGGGATTAGGCATTGGCCTGACCACGATAGACCCCCTAACGGAACCAGATCCTTTTGAAGGCCTAGGGACCGGCACCGCCATTTGGTGGGTCCTTACGAATGTTGCCGCACTTTTTAGCGGTGGTCTGGTGGCGGCGCGTATGTCTGGCTATCCCTCCATTATAGATGGCGCACTGCACGGTTTTCTTGTTTAGGCCTTATATCTTGTTATCGAAATTATTATGCTCACTTCAGCGGTCGGCGGTATCCTTAACGGGCTTGGCAATGTGGTTTCCGGCGTTTTCGGCGGCGACGGTTCCAAAGATATTACCGTTCAGGTAGCGGAGGCCCTGAAATCTGGTCAAGAGCAAACCCAAAATGCCTCTAAAAATATGAAACAGCAAATGTTCGATTCGATCAATACCGGCGAAAAATACAATGTGCTTCCCGAGGAGGCGTCCGAGGAAACCAGCAAATTTTTACGGGATTCCAAAAATGAACTGAAGCGGATGAACCTTGAAAACGATATCGAGAGCTATATCAGCGACCTTTCCTTCGATTTGGACAAGAATGGAAATCTTAAAATCGGTTCGAACGGCTCCGATGAACTTATCGATGCGGAAAAATTGAAGAAATCGCTTACTGAGAATACCGAGCTGAATGAAGCAGAGATTGATGGCGTTATCGAGAAATGGGAAAATAAATTGCGGACTACCGTTAATAAGGTTGAAAAATATTATGCGCAGGCCAAACTGAAAGTCAAGGAATATAGCGATAAGACGGCCGATGCCGCAGGTACCGCAAGTATCGTAGCCTTCTCAATATTGCTTCTGGGCGGGGGCGCCGCTTTCTTCGGAGGCGTTACCGGTTCGCCCGATTATGCCGTTTTGGTCGATGAGGACCGGGTGGCTCGAAAGACTCAAAGGGCATCGAAAAAATGAAACATATGTACGGTCTTTGATCTTAAACCTATACTGTCAACCATTAAATAAGTGTAAATCTTAAATAATCGCATATGTCATTAGTAACAATTGTTTTGAACATCCTTTTACCGCCCTTGGCGGTGTTTATGAACCATGGGTTGGGAACTACCTTCCTGATTAGCTTAATATTGACCGCATTGGCTTGGCTTCCGGGTATTATCCATGCATTTATAGTAAATGGCTAAGAAGTTCCAGTCTGCCAAATAGTAATAGGCCACGGCATACGTAAGTAAAAAGGAGTGGCATGCAGTTAAAAATAATTCGGAAAGGAATCGACCGGCCGAATTCTACTAAGTATTTTTAAGAAATTTAAAATTAGAATTATCGTGAGTAAAGATAGAGATGAAATATTTGATGAAATAGAGGAAATTCTCGAAAAGAACGAAGACGCGCGCAGAGGTTATGATAAAGCGGCCGATAATGCCGATAGTACTAAGCTAAGCTCCTATTTTAGGCAGAAGGCTTCCAAAAGGAAGGAGTTCAATATGAAACTGAGACAGGAAATCAAGGGCGCCTATTCAGATTTCGATGACGATGGTTCCTTTGCCGGTAGCATGCACCGCGCTTGGATGGATGTAAAGGATTTGTTTTCCGCCGATAGTGATGAATCGATGTTAGAAGAATCCATTAAGGGCGACAAAGCTGCCATCGAGGAGTACAACGATGTTATCGATTATGAAAATCTTCCTGTGGGACTCAAGAACCTTTTGAATTCCCAAAGGGACGAAATCCGTAGGGATATTCAAGAAAACGATTCCCTTGAAAGCTTGCATTGAAATATTGGGAATCGTAGAAAAGGCGCCCCCAACGGGTGCCTTTTTATTCTACGCCAATAAACTATTCCTGAACAAGTAACATTCAAACCGATAAATCGAACATCGATAACAACTAAATTTCCATTATGCAAAACTGGTTCTATGATTCCTGGTCTACATTGACCATTGTCTTCTTCTCGGTACTTTTAATTTTTAGCATCATCATTCTGATAACCCGTATTTCGGGCCTTCGCACATTCGCCAAGATGTCGGCCTTCGATTTTGCCTCTACCATTGCCATCGGTTCGATATTGGCATCGGTAGTGATGAACACAGGGCAAACAATTGTCAAGGGAACAATCGCCTTGGGTACCATCGTAGCTTTTCAGACACTTTTTTCCTATATGAAGAGGAAATCCGACAAACTTTCCGCCTTGCTGACCAATTCCCCGATGCTCATTATGGACGGGGACAGAATCCTATATGAAAACCTTGCCAAGACCAATGTTAGTGAGGAGGATTTAATTGCCAAATTAAGGGAATCGAACGTTAGGCATTTTGGGGAAGTGTTGGCCGTTGTACTGGAGTCCACGGGCGACGTAAGCGTGCTGCATGCAAACGACGGGACCGACCTTGACAGGGATAAAATGCTAAAAGGAGTCAGTAAATAAATAAGTCTTGGCTCGGGCACAACGGAAAAATACCATGCGTATTACATGTACAGCATGTAATACATATAAGACATGTATTATTTTATGTATCGTACTACTATTGATTGGTATCGGGGCAAACCGACCTATAGTCTCAACATAAATTTACGGTCACTAAAAATGTGGCCGCACCATCGTTAAATTTTTAAAAAATAGATGTCCGAAATAATCGAACAATATAGAGAGACGAAGAGGCTGACCGGGATTCCCGATAGATACGCTGCCGACAGCGACCAATTTCCCTTATCCGGTATCGAAATGTTACGTTCGATGGGCCTTATGGCAATCAACGTACCATTACATTACGGAGGCAAAGGGCTTGGCCGGGACCACGGGAACATCAAGATTCTGGAAACGCTCAAAACCATCGGATCCTATGATCTTTCGTTGGGCAGGATTTACGAGGGCCATTTGAACGCCCTTCTACTTATCGATAGGTTCTGTTCGTCCGACCAAAAACAGGAATATTTTCATCAGGCGATTTCGGGCAGCATTTTCGGAATCTGGAACTCGGAATTTCCGTCCGAGCCTTTAAGATTCCTTCCTTCCAAGGCCGGTTACGAACTCGAGGGGGCCAAGGTCTTCTGTTCCGGGGCCTCTAAGATACACAGGCCGATAGTCACTGCAGAGGGCCGGGGGGGTAGCCGCATGATAGTACTGTCCATGGACGAGTATGATCTGGAGGAGGACATGACCTATTGGAGGCCCATGGGCATGAAAGCTTCCGTAAGCTGCCGTTTCGATTTTACCGGCATAAGTTTCGGAAAAAGCCAAATATTGGGGGATGCCTACGATTATGTAAAAGAGCCCGATTTTACGAGCGGTGCCGCTAGGTTTGCCGCCGTTCAGCTTGGTGGTGCGGAAGCGGCGATAAGGGCTACCGTACGGCATCTGAACAAAATGGACAGGACGGGGGCACCGGAGCAAATTGCCCGTATGGCCAAATTGGCAATGTTGCTTGAGACAGGAAACCTTTGGCTGCAGGATACAGGTAAGGCGATGGACGGACGTTTTACCGATCCGTCGGGGTCTATGCACCGATCGAACATGTTCCGTTCGATCACAAGGGAAATCTGCGAGGAAGTCCTCAAAATTTGCGAAATGTCGGTCGGTCTACAGGGGATGATGGAGCCCCATCCTTTGGAGCGTATACATAGGGACCTTAGCGTATATCTCAAGCAGCCCGGACCTGATAGGACTTTGAACGCTGTCGGCAAGGCCTTTGCCGAAAACTATTCAGAGCGTGTAGATAATGGATAGATCCGGAGTTCTCAACGCAGCGTTTTTGAACCGGGAGCGACTTTCGGCCGATATGGGCAACCTGCTGGTCCTAGCCCCGCACCCTGACGATGAAAGTCTGGGTTGTGGCGGTCTGATCGCCCTTCTCAGGGAATCCGGGAATTCTGTGACCGTTATATTCGTTACCAGTGGCTCGGCATCGCATTCGTCCATAACGCATCCGGCGTCGATCCTCTCTAAAATGAGGGAACTGGAGGCCATCAGGGCATGTTCGGTTCTCGGGGTACGTATCAAGGACATACATTTTTTAAGGGCACCGGATTCAAAGCTCGGGGGACTTCGAGAAACTGCCCTCTCATTATTGGCCGAAGAAATAACCGGGGTTTATGAAAGGGGCTATTTTTCGGCGATAGCCCTTCCATGGCGCCGGGACCCCCATCCCGATCACCAGGTCGTCAATACCCTGGGCCAGAGGTTCCTAAAAAATCTTCCGGAAAATTTGATCAAGTTAGAATATCCCAT
>NZ_JBGTHY010000018.1:0-2495 GCF_041745955.1 Pricia sp. | reverse complement strand
TTCTTCCCAATTAAAGAAAGATGGGAAGCTGGAGTCCATTGGAGGGGATTTTTACCTTATAAAACTTACCCAAAAAGTAGCTTCTTCGGCACATATCGAGTTTCATGCGCGGATTATCCTACAAAAATATATTCAGCGCAGTCTCATCAAAATTTCCAACGAAATTATAGAGGAAGCTTACGATGACGCTACCGATGTTTTCGATTTGTTGGACAATGCGGAGGCCAAATTGTACGACGTTGCCCAGGGCAATCTAAAACGCTCCGCGGAAACGGCCCAGAACTTGGTAATCCAAGCTAAAAAGCGAATCGAGGAAATTGCGAACAAAGAGGGCCTTAGCGGCGTGCCCTCAGGTTTTGATAAAGTCGACAAACTGACCTCCGGTTGGCAACCTAGTGACCTGATTATTGTTGCTGCGCGGCCCGGTATGGGTAAAACGGCACTGACGCTTTCCATGGCCCGAAACATGGCCGTCAATCACAATATACCCGTGGCTTTCTTTTCTTGTGAAATGTCGTCGGTACAGTTGATAACCCGTCTGATTTCTTCAGAAACGGGATTATCCTCGGAGAAACTCCGGACCGGTAAATTGGAGAAACATGAATGGGAACAATTGAACGTCAAGGTCAAGTCCCTCGAAAAAGCACCCTTGTTCATCGATGACACCCCGTCGCTGTCGATATTCGATCTGCGTGCCAAATCAAGACGTTTGGCATCGCAGCATGATATCAAATTAATCATTATCGACTACTTGCAATTGATGACCGCCGGGGGAAGTCAAAAAGGGGGAAACCGTGAACAGGAAATCTCCACCATCTCACGAAACCTGAAAGCCCTCGCCAAAGAATTGAACGTACCCGTTATCGCACTGTCTCAACTTTCACGTGCCGTGGAGACCCGTGGAGGTAGTAAAAGACCCTTGCTATCCGACCTTCGGGAATCGGGTGCCATCGAGCAGGATGCCGATATCGTATCGTTCATCTACCGCCCCGAATACTACAAAATCGACGAGTGGGACGATGAAGAACGTTCCCCGACCCAAGGCCAAGCGGAGTTTATCGTTGCCAAACACCGTAATGGCGGTTTGGATAACATCCGTCTTAAATTCATCGGTCAACTCGGTAAATTCGATAATCTCGACGATTTCGATTCGCCTTTCGAATTCCAGTCCAAAATGAACGCCAACGAAGAGAATCCGTTCATCACCAAGAATCTTCCGAGTGCCGACCAAGCTTTTGGCAGTTCATTGAACGATGGGGTAGGGCCGGATGATGATAGTGATGTACCTTTTTAAAGTTCAAGCGCAAGTTCAAGTGTCCAGTTCAAAAAGTTCTACCGATGTACCATTCGCAATTGACAAAGCTTTAACGCCATCGGACAATCCGCAGCGGCTATTTGCGTTATCTTTGAGGATACTATCGTAAAATTCGGCCAATGCGCAATCGTTTTTTCTTTCTTCTCTTTCTTCTCTTTTCTTTTCCCGCTGTAGCGAGTTCCATCCTGATTCCCATGGATGCCGAGGGTCAACAAAATCACTTGAAAGCCTATGGAATTACCTATTGGGTATTAAGTAAACAGCAGAAAGTACAATGGGTGTTGAACTACCGTGGTGGCTCTTTTCTGTTGCCCGATGGCGAGGCGATACGAAAGGAATGCCAGATAAGGGGCGTGTCGTTCGAGATAGTGTCAGACGGCCAGGCGCAATCCATTCTCGAAAAAATCAGCAGTCCCTCCCAAAATCAGGATGCGGTAATTCTTGAAAAAGCTCCAAAAATAGCCGTTTATTCCCCGAAGGGAAATGCGCCATGGGACGATGCCGTGACCATGGTACTTACCTATGCCGAAATTCCCTATTTGACCGTTTACGACGAAGAGGTTCTTGGGGATAAACTGGCTCTCTATGATTGGCTACACCTGCACCATGAGGATTTTACCGGCCAATACGGTAAGTTTTACGGGGCCTATCGTGCGGCACCTTGGTATATAGAACAAAAAGAGGATGCCGAAACCTTGGCGTCAAAACTAGGCTTTGACAAAGTTTCGGACGAAAAAAGTGCGGTGGCCCAAAAAATCAGGAAATATGTCATCGGCGGCGGTTTTATGTTCGCCATGTGCTCCGCAACGGATAGCTTCGATATCGCCCTTGCCGCAGAGGGTACCGACATTTGCGAGCCGATGTTCGATGGCGACCCTTCCGATGCCAATTATCAGGCGAAGCTGGACTTCAAAAATACCTTTGCGTTCACAGATTTTACCTTGGAGCGAAATCCCCTTCAGTATGAATTTTCATCCATAGACATGACCACAAAACGAGGTAATGTGCCCAAGGAATCCGATTATTTTTCATTGATGGATTTTTCTGCCAAATGGGATGCCGTGCCCACCATGCTCTGTCAAAACCACACTGCCTTGGTAAAGGGCTTTATGGGGCAGACCACTGCTTTTGCGAGAGATGAGGTGAAACCAACGGTGTTGGTTTTGGGCGAAAATAAGAT
>NZ_JBGTHY010000017.1:0-6520 GCF_041745955.1 Pricia sp. | reverse complement strand
ATATCGGAACCGATATCAAAAAGCAGATCGACGAGGTCAAGAAAAATGTGGACGACGTTACCGGAACCATCAAAAGAAAGTAGGCTTTGCTCGAACGGATTTTGGAATGGGATAGGGAAACGTTTATCTATCTGAATAATCTTGGAATCGAACAATACGACCAGTTCTGGATCACGGTCACGAATTTTACTACTTGGATTCCGCTTTTTATAGCCTTCATACTCCTTATTTTTTGGAAATACCCCAAACGGGAAGCGGTTTTTGTACTCCTTACTATATGTATGACGATATGGTTCGTGGGTACGATAACCGATCTCACCAAACATGCGGTCGCTAGGCTTCGCCCGAACAACGTCGAAGAAATAAATACGCTTATCCGCATATTGAAGACCCCCTCGACCTATAGTTTTTTCTCGGGGCATTCGTCCAGTTCATTTTCCTTAACCACGGCCGTAGTGCTATTTTTGCGGCATCGGTTCAAGTGGTGCTGGTTCTTCTTTACCTGGCCGCTCTTGTTCGCGGCCAGTAGAATTTTTGTAGGGGTACATTTTCCGGTCGATATTATCGTAGGTTCGACGGTGGGCGTATTTTCCGCGCTGTTTTTTTACATGCTTTACGTACGGCTCATCGCACCCTCGTTAGGGTTAAGCCATCCCTGACCGGTAGTAGCACGGTTTCTACCCTCGGGTCTTCCTTCAGCATTTTGTTATAGGCCAGCAGTATTTGCGTCGCTTTATCCTTCGTTTCCAAGGGCTCGACGACCTTGCCCGACCAAAGCACATTATCGGATAGGATGATGCTTCCCGGTTTTGTTTTTTTTAGGATGAGCTCAAAATATTCCGGATACTCCCTTTTTTCCGCATCGATAAAGACCAGGTCGAAAACGGAATCCAAAATAGGAATTATGGTTTTGGCATCACCGGGATGCTGTATAATTTGGCTGCCGTAAGCGCTTTTGTCAAAATAGCTACGTTGCATCTCGAGCAGTTCCTCGTTGGTGTCTATGGTATGGAGCTTTCCGTCTTTTTGAAGGCCTTCCGCCAGACAAAGGGCAGAGTAGCCCGTGTAGGTACCGATTTCCAATATGTTCTTCGGACGGACGATTTTTGAGAGCATGCTCAGCACCCTGCCCTGATAATGACCGGTCAGCATCCGTGGTCGGATGACCTTTAGATGGGTTTCGCGGGTCAGCTCTTGAAGCAGCTGCGGCTCTTCTTCGGAATGTGATGCGATGTAGTTTTCTAGGTCAGGGGATAGAAAATGCATGGGTTTGCTTTTCGACAAAAATAGTGAACGTAACGAGACCTGACTATTCCAATCTTCGGTCTCGGCCATAGTGTCATAAGGTTCGCGCACCTATTTGCTAGGTACTATCCGCTAAATAATACTGGATAATGAACTTCTGATTGATGAAAGATTTTGCATGCAGCAAAAACCGTACCTTAAAGCGGCCGTTTTATGGGACTATTCTTCAAGAAAAAACGTCAATCATTAGGAAATTTCGAGTTTATATCCCACTCCATGAACGGTTACAATATTGATGGAATCGTCATTTTGAAACTTTTTTCTGATTTTTGAAATAAAAGTGTCCAGGCTACGGCCAACAAATACTCCGTTATCCTCCCAGACTTCTTTAATGAGCAAGTCGCGCTTTATGATCTGATTTGGTTTTTCACTGAATATTGTTATCAATTCGCACTCCTTTGCCGTAAGTTCCACAATGGTCGTATACCAAAAACAGAACATGTTCCACCCGATTTTTTTCAATTCATTAGCGCGGATGCTCGATTCCAAAAAACATTCCTTTTTTGTAACTATGGGGATCGATGGAATAGTTGAAGGCTAATTTTCAAATTAATTTTCTAGGACGGTTAATTTTTCAGAAATCTCGAGAAGATTAGGTTCATTGATTTCCGGCAAAGGTGCCAATGGGTATAGCTGTTGTCCCGGGCGGGCAATAAAAGCACCCCTCCAACCGGCCCATACGGCCCCGGCGATATCCCATCCGTGGGCGGCGATCATCATACACTCATTGGGCCGCACTCCCATTTTTCGGGCTGCCCAGTCGTATACATCGCTATGCGGTTTGTATTTTCCGATATCCTCTATGCTCAATCGCCCGTCGAAATAATCGGTCAGCCCTGCGTTTTTGAATTGCGCTTCAACACCCTTGTTCGAGGAGTTGGTCAACGAGACCATTTTGTAACCGGCATTGCGAAGATTTCCCAGAGCCTCCTTTACTTCGGGGTGTGCGGGTAGGGAGCGGAGAACACTTAACGCGTCCTTGGCCTTGTCCTCCGCTAATTGTATCCCGTTGTTGGCCGCGACCATTCGAAGTGTGGCGGCCCCTATGGTGCCAAAGTCGGCATATTGGCGGCCGGCCGTGGACACCAGGGAATACTGCAACATGGTCGTGAACCATAGTGGCAACAGATCTTCCCTGCCACCTAACGCCTTGGCGACGCTCTCTTTCATTTTTCCCAGGTCCAATAACGATTCGTTTACATCAAAGAACAAAACTTTGGGTCGTTTTGCGGATGCTTTATTTTTAGGACTGCCTTCAGAAGGTTTTATCGATGTTTCCATAAGAAGTTATTTTTTAGATTCCATGAACAGGTAAATATTCACAGAGGTTAATATCGGATATACTACGGTCGGGTAGGGAGGTTTACTTTCAAAAGGCAAGACCGACTCCGGCCGGGAACTGGCATGAACACGCCTAAGGTTCCGGTGGGTTTTTACTGATGTTTTCATCGTACTTTAAATTATTGTTGCCAGTTGGCAAATGTCATTGTTCCAACAATTCCTTTAATACTTGTTTGTAGACTTCAACAGGTTGTGCTCCCATAAGTGCACTTTTTTTTATTGAAAACCATGGTCGGCACCGAAGAAACCCCTAAACTTTGCCAATAGTTTTCTTTAGAGGTTACTGCATATCGCGAATCGTCATCGTCCAACCTCGCCAAGGCCTCCTCCGCATTTAAACCAATACTTTGTAATTTCCGAATTAGCGTCCGTCGGTCGGAAACATCCTTCCGCTCGCTGAAAAAGGCGGTAACCAACCTCATTTTCAGTTCGGTCTGTTTTCCTTTTGCTCTGGCATAATCCAGCAATATGTGTGCATCGCGGGTGTTGACGATCCTCATTCCATCGAAATAATCGAAATTGAACCCAAGCTCCGCACCGAACTCGGCCATACGTGCCTCCGAACGTTTTTGATCTTCCAAACCGGAGCCATATTTTTCCGTAATGTGTTCCTTTAGGTTTTGCCCTTCGGGAGGCATATGTGGATTCAGCTCAAAAGGATGCCATTCTATATCGATTTTATCCTGGACTCCCAGTTCGGAAATTGCCTTTTCCAGACGTTTGTATCCTATGGTACACCATGGGCAGACCAGATCGGAAACAATATCAAGTTTAATTCTATCTGCCATGTTTTTCTATATAACATAATGTCCCCGTAATATGCTCTAATCAGAGAGCATCGCTAATCTGTACCGGTGCTTCTGGTGTAGCTCCAAATATTCCGAAATTCACATCGGAAGAAACGATAGCGTCCCCCAACAATTCTGAGAGTAATTGACCATGTTGATTTGTATAATGGTCTTTGTCGAATTTTTAAATCCTAACTATTTGGACAATACGGTCAATCTGATCATGTTTATTTGTTCCAAATATCGGCAATTGGAAATTATTCGGAGAAATCGGCCATTACCACGTTATCCGAAAAACTTTGGTAAGCGCTTTCAATTTGTTTTGCCATGTTGTCCGGAAATAAGTGAAAGTCCCCAGCTTTAAGTGCATTTACGATACCTTCCGAGATTATGGATGCGGATGCCCCATTATCAAAACCTGCTGTTAACTCGGGTAGCTGCGGCCAGACCATGTTTTGCCAATAATAAGAAATTTGCTTGTTTTGCTATTGTTTCTTCATCCTTTGTTGTATCCCTTCTTAATTTTTCTATGAAAAGGCCCTTCAGGTTTTCCATAAATGATTCCATTTGTGCTTTTATAAGTTTGTCTTCATTTTCTGAAAACTCATTATATGTGTTGGTTACTAAACAGCCTTTTTGATTTCCCTTTAGAAAACAAATAGCGACCGAGTCATAGAAAAAATCTTTGATATCCTCGACCCCATTAGAGGCATTCCTGAATTTTTCGAACATAGAGTTAACCTTTGTTCCGTATGCTTTTAAACTTTGGATAAAGACTCCGTGTTTGTTCCCGAAACTAGAATAAATCGAAAATTTATTGATGCCCATTTCTTTCTCCAACATTTGCATTGAGGTATTTACATATCCATTATGCCAAAACAAATGCATTGCTCTATCAATAACTTCTTCTTCTGAATATTCTTTTTTCCTTGCCATTATCTTTTAACTGCCCAACAAAACTAAACAATCGTTTAGAAACAAAAAGTTGTTTACCTTTTTTTTAATTTTTCATAGTATTAGTGGCGTAGTAAGAGCTTTTACCAAAAGGAGCGTGAACGGATGGAAATTTCGGCAAATTTCCAAGAATGAAAAATACTATGATAATTTAACCCATTATATGGAAAGATATAGGCAAGCCGACAATTTGGATCGGTCGTTCAAAATCGTTTTGGTCATAACAGGGGTTATTTAAAGCAGGGAAGGTGGAACGATAAGGGGCCTTATGTCGAATAGATCTGCCGATCAACCGCTGGGACGTCGAACAACGACCTTTAAAGTTTAAATAAATGATAGTAAATCCGTAGATTGAAACGAAGAAACTGGCCAATGGCAGATGATAAAGTTACTATGGCACAGTTTTAAAGGTTTAGTGGGTTTGGAGAATTTGAAAGGCCGTAAAGCCAATTATATAACCTTGGTTCATTGTTCAAATGATGTTGCTTTATGAGCTTTGTCGAAAAGAACTGAAACGGTTTATTTTGCTTATAGCAGTCTCAATCTTGGCACTGTTCATATTGAATCTAGCCTTGGGAGTTTACGATGTTCCCTTTTCAGCTCGTATAGGGATTTAGGCAATGTTGATTCTTACCGCCGTTGGATTTTTACAGATTGAATAGAATAGCCCCCCTTTCGATTAAAATTATTGTATATCTTTACCCCTGTTTTCTGGCGCATCCAAAGACTTAAGCAAGTTGCTATGGTAGCAATTTTAATTATAAAAAATTATAAAAATGAAAAAATCCACATCGCTCCTCGTACTATTTGCATTTATAGTTGTCTTAGGGGGTTGTAAAAAAGATAATGCTACTGAAGGTTCGGAAATCCTGCAAAGTAAAGTGTATCAGCTTGAAGCCATGGGCGGCTCCAATGTTAGCGGTACCGCAACTTTCACCGAGGATATTGAGGGTAAAACAACGATATTGTTGGAATTAGAGGGATCTACTACGGACGAACATCCAGCTTTTATCAGGTACAATAGTGCATCCATAGGGGGTGATGTTGCCATCACGCTTAAAAAATGTACGTGTTCCGTAGGTGAAACTGTAGTGTCAAAATTAGATAACGGAGAACCTATCGATTATGATGGGTTACTTCGATTAGATGGACATATAAGCATTCATCAAAGTCCAAAAAATCTGGAAACAATTGTATCCACAGCGAATATTGGGGTTAATGAATAAATACCGGTTTACTTCGATCGTAATTCGTCGATTTCTTTCTCAAATGCCGTGTTTGCCGAAAGATCCGAAAAGATCATAAAACATCGCCTGATCAGTTCGTTCTACTACGGCTAGCAGCTCGATCAATTGGTAGCACAATTTTCAACCCGAGCATGTAGCAGTCTAAACTTCAAAAACTGTTTTTTGCCCGTTTCATGGTACCCGATAAAGTAAATACGGCGGAGACATCTAGTAATAGGTTAGGGGAATTTCCGCGCTTCACTTACTATTGCCCCGCAGTTGGAAGTTCAAATAAACGATGAGTTCACCACCTCATTTATACTCCTACACCATCAGTATAAACTGTTGAGCTTAACATATAGATAGCTATCTTAATACAAGAATTAATAATCAACCGAATATGAAAATACAATTTCTCCTCCTGCCCTTTGTCCTATTGTGGCTGATTTCCTGTGACCAAGAAGCTTCCAAAGTATCCTCCTTGACCGATTATCAGGGAGATGAAACCTATTCCGTCATTTTTGGTGGAACGGTTGTAGGGCATCTTAAAACCTCTACGGTTGGAGACACCATCCAAGTAGACTACGATTATAAAAATAATGGCCGTGGACCCACCATTAAAGAAATTATCGTATTAAATACGGATGGTTTTCCGGTGCAATGGGATATTACCGGGAACACGACTTTTGGGAACAGCGTTGATGAACATTATATATTGGATGGAACCGCCGCTTCATGGACCGATGCTACCGGTAGTGATAGCCTTACCGTTGATAGTGCTTTATGGTACATAAATCAATCCGGGAGTCCGTATTCGGAGATTCTTACGCCACGTAGCCTATTAAAATCTCCTGATAATTCTGGAGATGTACTACCCGCGGGTACGCTGAAGCTTACCGTGATGGA
>NZ_JBGTHY010000016.1:0-3419 GCF_041745955.1 Pricia sp. | reverse complement strand
TGGTCTTAACGCTGTCTTTGGCTGTAAAGACGTGTTTGGTTTAACCGTCTGGTCCTTGGTGCTCATTTTACAGATTCGATATAGGCATCAATACGACGCTCCAAAATCGGCAAGGTTACTGTGCCCTGCTCTAAAATAATTTCATGGAACTGCCGAATATCGAACTTTGAACCGAGCTTTTCCTTGGCTTTTTCACGGAGCTCCCGTATCTTCAGTTCCCCTATTTTATAGGATATCGCCTGTCCGGGCCATGCAATATAGCGATCGGTCTCTGTGTTTACCTCGTGCTCGGAAAGTGCGGTATTCGAGAGCATAAAGTCAACGACCTGGTGCCTGGTCCAGCCTTTGGCATGAATACCGGTATCGACCACCAGGCGACAGGCACGCCACATCTCGTACGTAAGTTTTCCGAATTGCTCGTAAGGGGTCGTATATATGCCCATATCGTTCGCCAAAAACTCGGTATAGAGCGCCCAGCCTTCGCCATAAGCGGACAGGTACAGATTTTTACGGAATTTGGGAATGCTATCGCCCAATTCCCGGTTCAGCGATCCTTGCAGGTGATGACCGGGCACGGCTTCGTGGGCGGTAAGTGCGGGCAACGCGTACAACGCACGGCTATCTAATTTATAGGTATTCACCAAATAATATCCGGGCTCCGTTTCACTGGATGGTCCGGAATATCGGCCCGAAGTATATTTAGGGGCAATCGCATCGGCAACCTTTTTTATGCCGTAAGGCCTTCTGGGCAAGGTCTTGAAATATTTGGGAAGTTCGGCATCGATACGCTTGGCGATATCGCGCGCCTCCTTCAGAAGGGCCTCGCCAGTAGTAGCATAGAATTGCTTGTCGGCTCTTAGAAATCCTAGAAAATCGGCAAAACTGCCCTTGAAACCGACTTCCTTAATTATATCCTCCATTTCGGATTTTATCCGCGCCACTTCCTTCAATCCTATGTTGTGGATTTCGTCGGCCATATACTCCGAAGTGGTCGTGTAGTAATTGATTCGATTCTGATAGAATGCCGCACCGTTGGGCGTCTCGGAAACCCCAAGGCTCTCGCGGGTCTTGGGAATATATTCTTCTTCAAAGAATCTTTTGATTTTTTTAAAGGATGGGACAACGCTTTGTTGGATGGCCATTTTACCGGCCTTTACAACAGAATCTTTTTGGGATTCATCCAAAGCATCCGGAAGTTTTTTAAAAGGCCCGTAAAAAGCACTTTTTTCAACATCGGATACAATATGCTCGTTATAGGTGGACTCATATCCCTTAAAAATTATCTTGGGTTGGGATATTCCCTTTTTAAGACCTTCCCGTATAAAAACCAATTGCTGATCGACATAGTGGGGAATATCGTTCAGTACGACCAGATACTCCTTGGCATCGGTATAATTTAGGATGGGTTTGATACGATAATTCAAGTTTAAATGAAAGCCCTGATCGGCCTGAATGGTATTCAGGTGCATTTCATATTGGTATTCATCCATCCTATTTTGAAGGACGAATCGCAATAGTTCCAAAGAAATCGTTTCGGTTTCGGAAAGGGCGTCGACGGATATGGAATCCAGCCGTTGAAGCTGTTTTTCGGCAAATTCAGCCTTTTTTCGCTCCAAATCCCCCTCATATCGTCCTAAAGGATGGGCTTTTTCGTCATAGGGTTCAAAATCCTCCACCGTTTTGACAATGGCATCGAGATGTTGGGATGCGTTCTTGCCTTCCTGTGCATAAAATGACATCGTCAGGAAGGCAAGGCAAAAAAAGGGAAGCATTTTTTTTAGGGTACGTATTCCCATACGCTTAAATTTTAGCAGCGGTATGTTTTCCATCGACCAACCTGAAAATACCTAACGGATTTTCATCTTTCAAAGCATCGGGCAACGAAGCTGCCGGCCAGTTTTGGAAAGCAACGGGTCGCACCCATCTTCTGGCGGCGGATGTCCCCACCGAGGTGAAACGGCTGTCGGTAGAAGCGGGAAACGGCCCGCCATGCTGCATGGACGGGCACACCTCGACCCCGGTCGGAACACCGTTAAAAATGATGCGCCCTACCCTACCCTGCAAGGCATCGACGATATTATCGTACTTTTTGATCTCTTCGGCATTGCCCAAAATCGTGCCGGTGAGCTGCCCTTCCAATTTGTTCAATACCTGTTCAAGTTCGGCCGCATCGGTACAGCGGACCACGATGGAAAAAGGACCGAAAACCTCTTGGTGCAACTTCGGATTTTTCAAAAAATTCGATCCGTTTACGGTCAGCACTTTTTGTTGGGCCACGTTGGGGGCAACATCGGATTCATAGGCGGCCACTACATTGGTACCGCCCTGTCCGGAAAGTTCCTTTTTTCCCCTTTCATAGTTTTTGTGGATGTTCGGATGCAGCATACAAGTGGGTTCCAGCTTCTCGATTTCCGTTCCCAAGGTGTCTATAAAACCATCCAAAGTTGTACTTTTTATCCCTAAGATCAATCCCGGATTGGTACAGAACTGTCCTCCGCCCAACATGATCGAGCCGGCATACTGCTTGGCCCAATCGCCGCTCTTATCCGTCAAGGCGGAAGGCAGGGCGACAACGGGATTGATACTGCCCATCTCGGCAAAAACGGGAATGGGTTCTTTACGTTCGTTGGCCAATTTATAGAGGGCGGTACCGCCTTTGATACTTCCCGTAAATCCGACGCCCTTGATCTTTGGATGTAAAACCAATTGCTGGCCGACGTCAATACCGCTACTGTTCAAATTGGAAAACACCCCATCGGGCATGCCCGTCCGCTCTGCGGCCTTGATAACGGCCGAAGCAATCAGTTCCCCCGTACCGGAATGCATGGGGTGGCTCTTTACGATAACCGGGCAGCCGGCGGCCAAGGCACTGGCCGTATCGCCACCGGCCGTAGAAAAAGCAAAGGGGAAATTACTGGCCCCGAACACGGCAATCGGCCCGATCGGCAAAAGTATTTTACGAATATCCGTTTTCGGCATCGGCTCTCGATCGGGCTGTGCCGTATCGATGGTCGCCTCGACCCAAGAACCTTCTTTAAGCAAGGTGGCAAAGGCCCTTAACTGGCCCATGGTTCGGCCACGTTCGCCTTTGGCGCGGCCTTCGGGCAAACCGGATTCTTTGGTATAGGCTTCAATAACAGGGTCGCCCAAAGCTTCGATCTCTTCGGCGATGGCTATTAGAAATTCCGCCTTTTTCTCCCCGGAAAAGGTTTTGTACCCCTGAAAAGCTTCGTAGGCCTTATCAACGGCGGTATCGATTTCTTCCTTCGTCGCCTCATGAAACGTCCACTCCGTATCGGAGTTCAGTTGGGGATTGAAAGTGGTGTAGGTATTACTTCCTTTGGAGGAGAGTTCTTTTCCGATATAGTTTTTTCCGGTAATCATGTAGGTGTTCTTATTTTAGGTTCTTCGCTAAGATA
>NZ_JBGTHY010000015.1:0-3459 GCF_041745955.1 Pricia sp. | reverse complement strand
AAAGACTTTCAAGTTCCGGACCCTTCGCCAACAACTACAGCGTCGCGAAGGCGTTCCCGATTACGCCCTATCCGATTTTATCGCCCCCAAGAAAACGGAAAAACAAGATTACATCGGCTGTTTTTGTGTCAGCACAGGTTTCGGGGCGGACGAACTATCGGAAAAATATCGCAAAGATCTCGACGACTATAGCTCCATCATGGTCAAGGCACTGGCAGACCGCTTGGCCGAGGCCTTCGCCGAATATTTGCATAAGGAAGTCCGGATGAAACATTGGGGCTATGCGGCCAACGAAGAATTGGACAATGAAGCCTTGATCGGTGAAAAATATAAGGGCATCCGCCCCGCTCCTGGCTATCCCGCCTGTCCCGATCATTTGGAAAAACTAACGATTTGGGATATGCTTCAAGTCGAGGAGCGTATCGGGGTAAAGTTGACCGATAGCCTCGCCATGTGGCCCGCCTCATCGGTCAGCGGCTATTATTTTGCCAACCCCGAAGCCAAATATTTCGGACTCGGAAAAATAAAGGAAGATCAAGTAGCCGATTTCGCCGACCGAAAAGGGATATCCCTGGAAAAGGCGACGAAATGGCTGGCACCCAATATTGCCGACGACTAATTAACGCAGAGACCTCAAATGTTTCTTGAACATGGCAGGTTGAACTTAGGGAGACTTAGCGTCAGGGATTGCAGCGGCATCTTTTTTTGCTTTTTCGGCAAAAAAAATATAGCGGAAAGCCCGCCCGGACGCCCAAATAGTAAAATAAGTACCAATTTTGAACCTTCCTGAATTCACGGATCAGCGAGGATACTGAAACAAGTTCAGCAAACATGAAAATAACCGACCACATAAAAAACGCCAAAGGAGAAACCTTGTTCTCCTTCGAGATCATCCCGCCATTAAAAGGCCATAGAATTCAGGAACTCTACGATAATATCGATCCTTTAATGGAATTCAGACCGCCATTCATCGATGTGACTACTTCCCGCGAAGAGTATGTCTATATCGAACGCGATGGACTTCTCGACAAAAAATTGACCCGTATGCGTCCCGGTACGGTCGGTATCTGCGCTTCAATCAAGCATAAGTATAACGTCGATACCGTGCCCCACCTACTTTGCGGCGGTTTTTCGAAAGAGGAAACCGAATATGTGTTGGTCGATTGCCACTATCTGGGCATCGACAATGTGATGGCCTTGCGGGGCGATGCGATGAAAGATGAAAAATACTTCAGGCCGACCAAGGGGGGTCATGATTATGCCGTGGGCCTTGTAAAGCAGTTGAACGACCTGAACTGTGGTAATTATCTGCATGATGCCGTCGAGACCGAGCATTGCGCCGATTTCTGTATCGGGGTGGCCGGTTATCCGGAAAAGCATCTGGAGGCGCCATCCTTGCAATCGGACTTAAAACGCTTAAAGGAAAAGGTCGATGCCGGGGCGCATTACGTGGTCACCCAAATGTTCTTCGACAACCAAAAATATTTCAAGTTCGTCGATGCCGCCAAGGATATGGGAATCCACGTCCCCATCATTCCCGGGATCAAACCCATCGCCGTTAAACGCCATTTGCAATTGCTGCCGCAGGTATTCCGTATCGATATTCCCCAAGATTTGATCGACGCGGTCGATGATTGTGAAAACAATAAGGCCGTTCGGCAAGTTGGTGTGGAGTGGTGCATCGAGCAGTCCAAAGAACTGAAATCAGCGGGCGTTCCCGTACTGCATTATTATTCCATGGGAAAATCGGATAACATTAAGGCGATAGCGGAGAAGGTGTTTTGAACAGCGTGTATTTCAAATTTCAACCTTATCTTTGCGCCCCATGAACTCAAGGGTATTTCTTTTTTTTGTGTTGGCCGTGGGATGTTGTTTCGCCCAAGAGGATGCAACGAAAAATAACTACAGCTTCGATGCCAATGCGTTTTATGGTTCGATATATTTGCACAATCCCGATATCTCCCATTTAATTACCGAGCATCCAGCGGGATTGATTTTAGGATACAATCGAAAAACCTACGGGCAGGAAGATTGGCAACAAGGGTATAATTATCCTGATTTAGGGGCATCCTTTATCTATCAGGATATGGTCAACCCCATCATGGGGAAAAATTACAGCCTATATGCCCATTTCAATTTTTACTTTTTCAAGCGGAATCTCCAGTTCCGGATAGGGCAGGGGGTTGCCTATACCACGAATCCGTATGACCGCGACACTAATTTTCGGAACAATGCCTATGGATCCCGATTGCTGAGTACCACCTTTATGATGTTCAATTACCACAAAGAAAATATCTATAAAAATCTAGGTTTTAAAGCCGGTATTTCCATTGTACATTATTCCAACGCCAACGTGAAGGCGCCGAACACTTCTACGAACACGATTGCTTTTAATGCGGGTCTGGTATACAGATTGACCCAAGCCGAAACGGAGTACATACGAAGGGAAAAGGTCAAGATTACCGAACCTATCAAATATAATCTAGTCTTTAGGGGCGGTGTCAATGCCAGCGATAATATCGGCCATGGGCAATTCCCGTTCTTTATTTTTTCAGTATATGCCGACAAACGGCTGGGCAGAAAAAGTGCCGTACAGGCAGGTGCGGATGTATTTTTTAGTAATTTTCTTAAAGAACTGATCGAGTTTCAGTCCATTTCGTTTCCGGAGAACAATATCTCCGCCGATACCGATTATAAAAGAGCCGGACTTTTCATCGGCCACGAGCTGATCATCAATAGGCTATCTATAGTAACCCAATTGGGCTACTACGTGTACTACCCGTTCGATTTTGAAGGGCGGGTGTACAATCGGCTGGGCATTAAGCGCTATTTTGGGGAAAAGGTGTTCGGTGTTATCAGCCTTAAATCGCATGGCGCCGCTGCGGAGGCTGTGGAGTTTGGAATTGGTGTAAGGTTGTAAGGCTCAAAATATACTATTCAAGGTAAAAGCGTGAAGAATTTGGAATTAAAAATTTGGGAGCTGCCAGTCACGGATGCGCTGGCAGTCGGGAGGCAGGCTGGTTTGGGATTTTTTCCCATCTCGAGATGTGCCATAAAAAATTCAGTGTTGCTATTGGTTGCCCTGTTTTTCTTTGGATGTAACGGGGAAAACGCCCCCGACTGCCTACAAAATTCGGGAGACCTTATCCGTGAGGAAGTCCCCGTGCCTAATTTTACCAAAATCACGGTCTTCGAAAATGTAGCCTTGGTATTAAAACAGGGCGACGTGCAAAAAGTAGAGATCGAAACGGGAGAATATCTTAGTGATGAAGTATCCACCACCGTTGAAGGTGATCGTTTGTTGTTAAAAGATACCAATGACTGTAATTATTTCCGGGAATATGGCCTTACGACCGTTTATGTGACTTCCCCTGATATTACGGAAATCCGCAGTAGTACCGGCTGGCCGATTAAAAGCGATGGGGTTTTGGGTTATGAGCGCTTGACGCTGTTGTCCGA
>NZ_JBGTHY010000014.1:0-9665 GCF_041745955.1 Pricia sp. | reverse complement strand
TTTGGATGTGCGTCTCTTGAAATTTTCAAACTCCGCAAAAAGGCGTAAAAACTTATCCTTTTCCTTGGCCAAATCCTCACGCAGCCGTTCTTCTTCGGTAAGTTCGTCTTGTTCGGATATTTCAGGGGACTCCATGTCCGTCTCCATCTCCGTTTCGGCATCCAACAAATCCTCCTCCATCTGTCCGTCAAATTCCTCCGTTATATCTTTTTCACTCATGTATGCTTGCCTTTTAATTCTTGTATGCTTGCCTTTTAATTCTTGAATACTGATGTTTAAGCTGGCAAAAGTACTGCCAATTCGGTGAAAATGTCAAAATGGCATAAAAAGAAGTGGACGGTGGGCAGTTGCACTTGGCAGGATCCCATCTTCTGAACGATCGTAGATGAGGGGTCGATAAAAAAAGCACCCCAAAATTGGAATGCTTTCGAAATGCTATATTTTAGTTCGGGTTTCTTTAAGAACTATACTCCTTAGTATGGACAACTTCCGAAGCGTTTTCATTTTGCCCGTTTCCGTAGATTTTTTCGAGAGCCACGCAGACATTGGGGTAGCTAAAGATAAAGCCTTCCTCCTCGATTTTTTTACAACTGACCCTTTGACTTGCAAATAGAAGATAGGCCATTTCGCCAAGAATGGTCTTCATTACGAATTTAGGGATATTGGGAAGAAACAAAGGTTTGTCTACCGCCTTGGCAATTTCTTTGACCAATCGGTTATTCGTAACGGGATTGGGGCCTACGCCGTTATAGATCCCTGTTAGCCCATTTTCGAAGGTAAAGAGAAAAATACGTGCAAGGTCTGAACTATGGACCCATGACTGCCATTGCTCCCCAGTGCCAAAAGCGGCACCCACGTAATTTTTGATCGGTTTCGCCATTTCGGGCAGAGCACCGCCGTTTGATGACATTACGAGACCTATCCTAATTTTAGCGACGCTGAAATCAAAGTCATGAAAAGCATCGGCTTCCTTTTCCCAGACCTCAACGACCTCGCCCAAAAAACTATCGTCGATTTTTTTTTCGTTCTCGGTATAATAACTTGAAAGGGAATCGGGATATACCCCTATGGCAGAGGCAGAAACAAACGCCGTTATCGCATTGTAATTTTCAGGTTTTAAGGTCTTTTGTTTTTTAATCGCCCTGTGCAAGGTGCGAAGTGTATTTACCCTGCTTGAGAGGATTTGCTTTTTATATTTGGTTGTCCATCTTTTCGAAATGCTTGCCCCGGCCAGATTGATAATGGCGGTAATGCCTTCAAAGCATTTTTCATCGATAACCCCCGAATCAGGATTCCAGTAATATCCATGATATTCCGGTTTGGTAACGATTTTGTCTTTGCTGGTGGTCAAGTAGTTGACCGATATGTTCCGATCTTGGCATTGCCTTACGATTTCTCTGCCGACCAGTCCTGTTGCGCCTGTAATCAAAATTCTCATAGTTCAAAGATAGGCCTTCTAAGTACCAAGTAATTAGGGTTTAATTCGGATTTAACAGTATTGCCTAAGGGTATGTTAAACGGTATGGCGCATAGCCAATGGCGTTTGGCGAAGGACGGTTTATTTTTTTGCCCTTAACATCTCGCGTTTTCCGGGCGGGCCGGGCAGGCGTTCAACGGTAAAACCGACGGCTTGCATGGCGCGGCGTACGCTACCTTTTGCGGCATAGGTGGTCAGGATACCGTCTTTTTTTAGAGCCGAGTACATTTTTGAGAAGATGGCCTCCGTCCACAGTTCGGGTTGTACCCGGGCACCGAAGGCATCGAAGTAAATCAGATCGTATCGGTTTGTATCATCGATAAGGGAAAAATCCTTTTTTTGCTTTTGTAGGATGAAATTCTTTGAAATTTCCATATCCTTCTCCCATGGGCCACGGTGCATCCTCAGAAAATGAGCGGTATAGGCTTCCGCTTTCAATTCGGATACGTAATTGAGTTGTTGCAACTCCGTATCGGAAACGGGATACGCTTCTACCCCGGTATAATGCACCGAAATAGTGCGTTTTCTGGCTTCCAACAACGTGATGAAAGCATTAAGGCCAGTACCAAAACCGATTTCCAGAATGGCGATTTTTCGATCGGGGAACAGGGAGAGTCCGTGTTCGATAAAAACATGATAGGCTTCTTGCACCGCCCCGTGTTTGGAATGGTATTGCTCATCCCAATCTTCGATTTGAATGGTGGTGGAACCGTCTGCGGTGAAGATTATCTTACGTTTCAAAAAAAAGTAGTGCGTTTAAGAGATTATCCGTTTAGATGGAAACCTCTATTCTTTCTGCAAAATTGGAAATTTTTAAACGAAAAAAGAAGAAGGGATTGTCAAGAATGTGTAATTTTAATCCTTCAAAACACAATTATGGAGACGACCTTTCAAAATATCAGTATCGAAAAAACAAAAAAATCGAAAATAGACCAAGTAGATTTCGACAATTTGACGTTCGGAAGCGTGTTTACCGACCATATGTTGGTCTGTGATTACAGGAACGGTGCCTGGGAAACTCCCAAAATTATGCCCTATCAAGCCATCAGCTTGGAGCCTTCCTCTAAGATTTTCCATTACGGACAGTCCATTTTCGAAGGGATGAAGGCCTATAAGGATGCCGATGAAAAAATTTGGCTCTTCCGTCCCCTTGAAAACCATAATCGCCTGAACATTTCGGCCAAAAGGATGGCCATACCCGAGCTGCCCGAGGAATATTTTATGGAAGGATTAAAAAGCCTTATAAAATTAGATGAGAATTGGATACCCAATAAAGAGGGAAGCGCCCTATATATCAGACCATTTATATTCGCCACGGGAAAAGGTTTCCACGCCTCGCCCGCCGACGCGTATAAGTTTTTGATTTGCCTCGCCCCGTCCGGGTCCTATTTTTCCGGAAAGGTAAAGGTGCTCATCGAGGAAAAATACTCCCGATCGGCCAACGGTGGTGTTGGTTTTGCCAAGGCAGGAGGTAATTATGCGGGTCAGTTCTACCCGACCCAACTGGCCGTAAACAAAGGATATCAACAAGTTATCTGGACCGACGACCACAACCACGAATTCATCGAGGAGGCCGGGGCTATGAACATATTCGTACGTATCAACGACACCTTGATCACCGCGCCGATCAGCGACCGTATATTGGATGGTATAACCCGTAAAAGCATCCTAGAAATCGCGGAAGACGAGGGCATAGACACCGAAGTGCGAAAAATAAGCGTCGGAGAAGTGGTCGATGCCGCGAAAGACGGCAGCTTAAAAGAAATGTTCGGCGCAGGCACCGCGGCCGTGATATCGCCCATCGCAACTTTTGGATATCGCGAAAAGGATTATGACTTGCCCGAACTCGAAAACCCGTATGCCTCGCAGCTCAAAAAACGGATCATCGATATTCAGTACAATCGTGCGGAGGATCCTTTTGGATGGCGATATGGGGTTTGAAAACGGATAGTTATCCATAAAAGCCAAGATTCCCAAATTTGATTTAAGGCTATGAAGTAAGACCATAACAACTTATATTGTACAATTAAGATATAAGGCAAATAGTTGTTTATGCCAGGTCCCATGTCTTACCTTCCAATGTGTCCCATGTCTTACCTTCCAATGTCACTATTGGGTATTTAAAGGGATGAAACAGATACATCACTTTATCGCTCCAATACGCCCAAAATATCCGGTTTAAAATAATTGGGCCCTTTTAAGACCTTACCGTCCTCGCGGTAGATCGGTTTGCCGTCCGCGCCCAATTTGCTCATATTACTGCGCTGGATCTCGGTAAAGACTTCTTCGATCTTGTGCTGCATGCCGTGTTCGAGAATCGTACCACATAGAATATAGAGCATATCGCCCAAGGCATCCGCCACTTCGACCAGGTCATCATTGTTGGCGGCTTCAAGGTATTCCTTGTTTTCCTCGTCCATCAGGTTGAAACGAAGCTTGTTTTTTGCGGCACCCAAATCGGCGCACATCGTTTCTGAAACGCCCATCCCGAATAATCTGTGAAATTGCTCTACCGAACCTAATTTGTCTTTCATTGAAGTAGCTATGTTTTTACAAACTTACGGTTTCTGAGCCTTTCGGGCTATAAGGGCTTATACCCCAATCGAAATTTAAGAGGGACAACTTCTTTCCGAAGCGGGACAACTTCTTCCTGAAGAGGGACAACTTCTTTCCGAATCAAACCTGAAAACCTTAATTTTGCTTGAAACATCCATTTTTCATGTTCAGCACCGGACAAATCATTTTCGCCCTACTTTTTGCGATCGGCTTCACGGTCATCATAGTTTTTTCCTATAAAAAGGATAAAAAGCTGCATATAAAAAATTATAAGGGGGTACAGTGGGTCGCCATGGCTTTTATAGCGTTTATTCTCACTTTGTTCCTTATTAAATACATGCTCAAAACCTAATCAAAATTCTTGCGAGTAAAAAAATCGCATTTGGTGACGACAATAATTAAGTTTCTGTCGTATATCATAACAAATAACGTATTTTTGCGTTGTTACAAAAAGGGGCAAACACATGTTAAGTTTTTTTACAATACTTCTAATCTTGGTTGGGGCCAATGCCATTTTCATGGTTTTCAGTCTTTCGGGAATATCGAACGGACGGAAAAAATCAAATGAGACCGTTTCTAAATCCGGTTCCTCAAAGGTTTATCGGTTGCAAAACCTATCCTCCAAATTAAAAAAGGCGGTTTAAAACCACTACTTTTAAGCCTTTGGAGCAATTACGCTGCTGCGGTATCACCTAAATGCACTTAGGATAGCTATTTTATTTTCTTAATTTGCACCGATGAAACAATGGTTGCTCGTTTTTATCGGGGGCGGAATAGGAAGCGTACTGCGATACCTTGTCTCGAAGTCTTTCAACACCTATTTCACGCATTTTTTTTACCTCGGTACTTTCTTGGTCAACATTCTGGGCTGTCTGCTCATCGGTTTTATATTGGGCCTCTCGGTCAAGGGCGATTACCTCTCCGAAAACCAGACCTTACTACTGGCCACCGGTTTCTGCGGGGGATTTACCACTTTTTCCACTTTTGCCTTCGAAAAACACGCCCTGTTAACCGCTGGCGAACTTTTTCATTTCTCCTTTTATCTGATGGCGAGTATCATTATGGGCATAGCCGCCGTAGCCTTCGGCCTCTGGATGGCAAAAATGGCCTGAAGTCCTATTCATTATCAAAACAAACTGCCATTGGTAAAAACCGATGTCTTTGAAATCGCCTGAAGGCGACTAAAAAGTGGGTGCCATTAAAAATCGGCCCATTCTTCACATTTAATATTTCACAATTTTACGATTTGTTTTTCCTTTCTGCCAATTCGCAGTCCTCAATTATGCATTTAATCCTATTTAAAATCCTATACCCCAAAAATTTTAGGGTCAATATTATCATAACAATAAAAATTGATCCATACCCCCCTAATTTTTGTGGGTTGATTTATTATTAACATATATTTGGCATCTTAATATAAATCAAGCAAATGAAACAAATCGAGGCAATTATCAGAAAATCCAAGTTCGACGAGGTCAAAGAGGCCTTGCATCGCATCGAGGTCAACTTCTTTACCTATTGGGACGTAACGGGAGTGGGAAATGAAAAACAGGGACACGTGTACAGGGGTATTTCCTATAGTACAAGTGATATCCAAAGACGTTACCTATCCATTGTGGTGTCCGACGATTTTGTGAAGAGAACGGTGGACACCCTTTTGGAGGTCGCCTCAACGGGCAATGTCGGGGACGGCAAAATATTCGTTAGCGAGGTCATCGAGGCTTATAGAATACGGACCAAGGAAAGCGGACACGCAGGAATCAACTAAAAACCAACCCTTAAACCCTAAAGAAAATGGACGCAGGATTATTTACAGCAAACAATATATGGATGATGATCGCCACCGCTCTGGTGTTCTTCATGCATACCGGGTTTTCCTTTTTGGAAATCGGACTGACCCGACAAAAAAATACGATAAACATTTTATTCAAGAATATATTCATTATTACGGCGGGACTACTGCTTTACTATGCATGGGGCTTCAATCTCATGTATCCCGGTTTTGAAGAAGGCTCTTCCGGAATCTTCGGTTTCGCAGGTTTTGGAATCGATGCCCCCGAAAACGGAATGACCCCGGAATATGCCGATGGAGGCTACACCTGGTGGACGGACTTTCTCTTTCAGGGTATGTTCGCGGCAACCGCTGCTACCATAGTATCCGGTGCGGTCGCGGAACGGGTGAAAATCGGCGCTTTTATGATTTTCACGGTTTTTTATGTTGGACTGGTATACCCTATCGTTGGGGCGTGGAAATGGGGCGGCGGCTTTTTGGATGCCTGGGGCTTCTACGATTTCGCAGGTTCTACCTTGGTACACTCCGTTGGTGGATGGGCCGCATTGGTCGCCATCGCACTTTTAGGGGCACGTCTTGGTAAATTCGGGGATGACGGCAAATCCAAAGCGATTCCCGGTCACAGTATTCCCATGGCGACCGCAGGGGTATTGATCCTTTGGTTGGGCTGGTTCGGCTTTAACGGCGGATCGGTTCTTTCCGCAGATCCCGAACTGACCTCCTTGGTCTTGGTCAATACAAGTTTAGCCGCGGCCGCCGGGGGTATGGGCGCCGTGCTATTGAACTATATTATGTACAAAAATTTGGACCTGACCATGTTCCTTAATGGTATTTTGGGAGGCTTGGTAGGTATTACCGCGGGCGCAGACCTTATGTCGCCCAACGAGTCCGTTGTAATAGGCTTTTTGGCAGGTCTTATAATCGTATTCGGTGTAGCCCTTATCGATAAACTCAAATTGGACGATCCCGTAGGTGCGGTAACAGTTCACTTGATCTGCGGTATCTGGGGCACTTTGGCCGTGGGAATCTTCGGATCGAAGGCCGGGGGCGACCAGTTTTTGGTCCAACTCTATGGGGTCTTGATCGTCGGCGTTTTCTGTGTCGTATGCTCCTTGCTCATTTTAGGCGCCTTAAAAGCCATTATGGGAATACGGGTTTCGAAGGAAGAGGAAGTCGAAGGTCTCGATATTCACGAGCACGGTATGGATGCCTATCCGGACTTCACTAGCGATTAAAGTATACCATAAAAAGTAAACGGAGCGTTTTGCAGAACGCTCCGTTTTATAACCCTTTCAGATTTCAATCACTCAAAATAATCATCCGCCGTACGGTGGATAACTAAAATCAAAACTTATGAAAACGATTATTCATACAAAATACATAAAAAATCTCTTTTTATTGGGATTAATTCTCTTTTCGACTTCAACGATTTTTGCGCAGGAGGAAGAAATGGAAGATGAAGACACGAAGCCAAAATTCACTATTAGTGGCTCAATTGATGCCTATTACCGTGCAAACTTAAATGGGGATAACAGTGCAGATGAGGAAACAGGGGCGCCTAATGCCGCTCCAGGTTCATCGTTCGCTAACTTACCGGGCTTTGCCTTGGGAATGGCCAATTTAATCGTGGGCTATGATGGTGAAAAAGCAGGCTTTGTTGCCGATTTGGTGTTCGGACCTAGAGGTACCGATGCTATTTTTGCTTCCCCGATCTATTCGGCCACCGGTAATATCGTCAACCAACTTTATGGATATTGGAACGTATCCGATAACGTAAAATTAACTTTGGGCAACTTCAATACTTTTTTGGGCTATGAGGTAATCTCACCGGTTGCCAATTTTAATTACAGTACCTCCTACCTATTTTCTTACGGTCCATTCAGCCATACAGGTTTAAAAGCTGATTTCACTTTATCGGAAGATTTTAGTATGATGTTGGCCGTAATGAACCAGACCGATATAACGGAACTGAACCTTACCGGGAAATACGCGTACGGTGCACAATTGGGATACAGCGGACAATATCTTAATCTTTTGATTGACAATGGCTCCTATGAAATAGATTACACGGGGGGATTCGACCTCTCTGATTCCTTTTTCCTTGGAATTAACGCAGCCTATTTTGATGGGGACGAAGGTATTGGGAATTTTGCTGGTGCGGCTTTATATCCACAATACGCCACCTCCGAAAATTTCACCATCGGTTTGCGGGGTGAATATTTTATGGAAACTGACGGATTCGGCGCGATTGGTGTTGACGCTGCCGATGGTGATGCCAGCGTATTTGCCGTGACGTTAACAGGCAGTGCGACGATTGGAAATTTAATGATTAAACCAGAGTTACGACTAGATACCGCATCCGACGAATCAGAATATTTTGCGGATAGCGATTTGATGGCGCAAAAGAGCTTATCATCCTTTGTTCTTGCCGCCATCTACTCCTTCTAAAAAAGTTTAGTTAGGTGATTAAACTTAGAAAACCCCGTCAGCCCCACGTTGACAGGGGTTTTTTATTTTCCCTCCGGCTCAAAAGCCTTTACCCCCGCCCTAACTGCTGTGTCCATCGCGTTTATCGACGGCACAATCGGACATGAATATTTTTTGTTGTACGCACAATAGGGATTATACGCTTTGTTAAAATCAATTCGGATGATATCGCCCTCCGGGATCCGAAGGTCGATATACCGGCCTCCGGTATAGGTCTCGGTATCGTTGGTTTCATCGGAAAAAGGAAGAAACAGGTAATCGCGATATGCTGACTGCTGCATCAATTCTTCGTTCTGATAGACTTCCAACTGTCGCTTTTTGCCATTCAGCTCGAAGTGGGCGATACCATAAACGACTTCTTTGGACTTTCTATCGGTGGTAGTAGGCATTAAAAAGGGAAGGGCTTCAGGGGTGCGTACAAATTTGGCTTCGACGACATAGGCAGTATCGGGCGCGAAAAAATCTAAGGTTTCGAAATCCTTTCGGTAACGGTCCGGTAGCGGAGAGGTTTCTGGATCTTTAAATTCTTCGTTCAGCTCTTTTTGGAACTCAAGGATATCGGCCAGCGCATCGGTCGGAGCATCGGTCGTTTCCTCCTTTTCGACATCGTGGTACATTTTTTTCTCCTTGCAGGCGGTTGAAATCAGAATTACTATCAGACCTATACATAAAGTTGGTTTCATCGTATTTTATTTTTTCCCTGTAAGCCGCAGAGAAATAAATCCAATCCTAATCTGACCCGTATCGGGCTTCGTTCAAATATTTCGCCACAATGTCATTGAATTCCGAGGTAAGGCGCAGCAAGGCGGTGTCTGCGAGATCGTAGAGTTCCGCCCTATCGGTATATCCATTCTTTAAAAGTTCTTCCAAATAGAAAAGGGCGGTACTCGCATCGTCGACCTTGGCGTTGTAGGAAATGATATTCAGGTAACTCGCATAGTCTTTGGGGTTGATTACGGTCTTCAACATCCACAAAAAATTCAAGGCTTCCCCGTCAACCGGATCTCCTGATTTTACGATATCGATATTATCGGCGACCAGGGCGTTGACATAGCCGTTGAGGCGTTTGCCCAATTGTTGTTGAAGTTCATCGGGATTTTTTAGAAACTTTTCGATCTCTTCCATCTGGTACTTCCACCATCCGAGATTGTTGTAGTTGTAGGTCAGTATGTCTTCCTCCAAATAATAGACATAATCCTCTTTGATCAAACTCTCCTTGAATAATATGGCGGTCTGGTCACGGTTGCGGGTCTTAAAGAGTCTACTTCTTTTTAAGGTCTTTTGATTGTCTTTTATCGAATCGGTGTCCCGAAAGGGGCGGTAGATTTCCAACATTTCGTCAAGCAGGTTATT
>NZ_JBGTHY010000013.1:0-5247 GCF_041745955.1 Pricia sp. | reverse complement strand
AAAAAGAAAAAACCACTTTGAACCTTGAACAGCTACGAAGTAGCGATTGAACCTTGAACGAAATTTGCTTTACGGGTCAAATAATCCATAATCTTTTAACCAACAACCCCTTTGTCCAAAGAAAAAATCATACTCGGTATTGATCCAGGCACGACTATCATGGGCTTCGGTCTTATCAAAATCGTCGATAGGAAAATGGTGTTCCTACAAATGAACGAGCTACTTTTGAGCAAGTATAAAGACCCGTATACGAAGTTAAAACTCATTTTTGAACGGACCATCGACCTGATCGATCAATACCATCCCGACGAAATTGCCATTGAGGCCCCGTTTTACGCCAAGAACGTACAATCAATGCTCAAACTGGGCCGTGCACAGGGTGTGGCCATGGCAGCGGGACTCTCGCGACAGATTCCCATTACAGAGTACCTTCCGAAAAAAATCAAGATGTCCATTACGGGCAATGGCAACGCAAGTAAGGAGCAGGTCGCTAAAATGCTGCAAAGTACCTTGGGCCTAACATCCCTTCCCAAAAACTTGGACAGTACCGACGGCCTTGCCGCTGCGGTCTGCCATGTCTACAATGAAGGCAGGGTAGAGGTCGGTAAAAGCTACACCGGTTGGGAGGCTTTTGTAACGCAAAATCCTAAAAAGATCAAAAAGTAAATAAATTTTAAGAAATACAACGAGATTATCGGCTACTTACCCGAATTATGAATTTTCTGGGCATTAGGTAGCGTTTGAAATAAAAGGAAGGCACTAGCGTTAAATTATCTAACGTTTATGGCTTTTAATAAAAACGCTACCATTCCCCAAAAAGGTATGGGACTAACCCACACAAGTATGCTTCGCATTCCGCAAAAGTTTTTACAAGCAGTCACCGGATTATTTTTGGTGCTTTTCTGGGTCTTCTCCGCACATGCGCAATTGGCCGTTGCGGGAAATGTTAATGAGACCATTTCCATTCGCCCCAATGCCGAACTATTCTTGGCCGGTCAAAAATCGTATTCCATAAATCAAATAGCCGATATTTATAGAAATGGGGACTTTAAGCCCATGACCGATTTTCAGGAAAACTTAGGGTTTTCAAAGGATAATTTTTGGATACGTTTTCAATTGGCCAACCCGACCGATGAAGCGGTGCATTATTATTTGGAAACGGGCCGCCCTATTACCGATACCGTTTCACTGTTTATGAATGACGGTTTAGGAGAAAAGACTTCCCAAAAAAGCGGTGATGCCATCCCCTTCCCCGAGAAAAACGTATTGCACAGAAAGTCCGTCTTTCGTATCGGCCTGATGCCCCAACAAACGGTTGAAGCCTACATCCATTTAAAAAGCGATGGCGAAGTGGTGATGCTGCCTTTGGATCTGGTTCCCGAAAAAACCTTTATGTACGAGACCTATAAAGAGCAATTGTTCTACGGTTTTTTCTACGGAATATTGGTGTTGGCCTGTATCATTTATCTCTTTTTCTATTCGGCGATGCGCGATACGGCTTTCGTGTATTACGGGCTCTATGTCTTGTTTATTGCCATGTTGCAGTTTTCTTTGGATGGGCTTTTCCATCAGTACATCCTTCCCGACGGCGGCTACTTTTCGAACAGGGCCGTATTGTTCTCTGCCTTGATATCCCTGTTCTTTTTCGTGAACTATGGCCGAAAATTTTTGGATATCAAAAGCCATGGCAAATATCTATTGGCCGCTTTTGAAATTATGTCGGGCATTACATTCATTGCGCTGTTGGCCCTATTGGCAGTGCCCGGATTTTTGGCGTATTGCTATCCCCTGGCGAACCACATCGGCCTGGCCACCTTACTTTTGACCATCGGTTCGATAATCTTTTTGAGGATTAAAAAAGTCGAGGTGGATACGTTCTTTATGATAGGTATCAGTTTCTTGATACTTGGTTTCGTGGTGTTCATCCTAAATAACCTGAACTTAGTGCCCAACTCGTTCATAACCGAGAACGGGGCTAAATTTGGCATCGGGCTTGAGATTATTTTTCTTTCGCTGTCCATGGGCAACCGCATCCGAAATCTTAGGGAAAGCAACGAGAAAAACCAGCTTTTGGCCTTGCAGCGCCTTGAGGATATGAACGATATGAAATCCTCTTTTATTTCGAACATCAGCCATGAACTACGAACGCCCCTGAACTTGATCATGGGCGTTGCGGAAACCCTTCAGAAAGATAAAAGGGACGCGGACCTTCAAGAAAAGTGCCAACTGATATTGAACTCATCAGAAACACTCTTGGGCCACGTCGACGATATTCTCGACTTTACAAGTATAGAAAAAGGGGAGCAGGAACTGCATGAAAACTCTTTCAATCTTCACCAGACCTTGAATCGGATCGCACGGATCAACCAAAACAAGGCGCACCATAAAAATCTCGATTTTACGTATACGTATACCGAAGGAATGCCCGAAAAAATCATCGGGGATAGGCGAAAATTGATCCAGGTGCTCAACAATCTGTTGAACAATGCGGTGAAGTTTACAGCTTCGGGCAAAGTTAGCTTTCATATAGATTATGGCCTTAAAAAGGACGGCACGGGGCGCTTTGTTTTCTCCATTCAGGATACCGGTATCGGCATATCCAAAGAAAAAATGAGCACCATCTATGAATCCTTTACCAAAAAATCATGCGCCGATAAGCGTGAATTTTACGGTCTTGGCCTAGGCCTTTATGTAGCCAAAAGTTATGTGGACCTTCAAAATGGAAGTATCGCCATACAAAATGCGGCCGAGCAGGGTACCGTGTGCCGGGTAGAACTTGACTTTAAACTAGACCAAAGCCAAACTTCCGAATCCGAGGAAATACCGATTGGCGAAATCGATAAAGGTAGTTTTATAGGATGCCGGATTCTTTTGGTAGAAGATAATAAAATGAATCAAATGGTCATCAAACTGGCTGTAAAAAAGTGGAAAAATGTTCATTTGGAAATAGCGAACCACGGTGTGGAAGCTATGGAAATGCTTCAGAAATCTAGCTACGACATCATTCTGATGGATCTGCAAATGCCCATAATGGACGGTTTCGAGGCCACCGCCAACATTCGCTCCGGAAAAGCCGGGGAAGCTATAAGGGATATTCCGATCTTGGTCGTCACCGCCGACGCCACCGACGCCACCAAAAAGGAAATCTTCAGGTTAGGGGCGAACGATTACCTGACCAAGCCCGTGAAGGCCGACCTTCTTTGTAGTAAGATCAGAAAGAATCTTGTCCCCGTCGGCCGCTAGCCTGTAAGTAGATGAGGTGATTTATCAACGAATGAATTGGTACTTTTACAAATTGAACCCCTTTTACGTCGATGTCCGGAATCTACATTCACATCCCTTTTTGCAAACAGGCCTGCCATTATTGTGACTTCCATTTTTCGACCACTATGGGGAAGAAAAAGGCGATGGTTTCCGCATTGCAAAAGGAATTAGTTTTTAGGAAGGATGAGTTTAACGATGAGGTGGTAGAAACCATTTATTTCGGAGGGGGGACTCCCAGCGTACTTACTATGGATGAATTACAATCCGTATTTTATACGGTCTTTAGCAATTACAAGGTCTCGGATAGTCCAGAGATTACCTTGGAAGCCAACCCAGATGATTTATCCCTTGAAAGAATAAAAGACTTGGCCACTTCCCCTATCAACCGCCTCAGTATCGGTATCCAATCCTTTTTTGATGAAGATCTAAAACTGATGAACCGCGCCCACAGCGCTGAGGAAGCCGAGAATAGCATCCGACAGGCCAAGAAATACTTCGATACTATATCCATCGACCTGATTTATGGCATTCCCGATATGTCAAATGCACGCTGGAAGCAAAATATCGAAAAGGCCCTTTCTTTCGATATCCCCCATATTTCCAGCTATGCCCTGACCGTAGAGCCGAATACCGCCTTGGCCAATTTCATCAAAAAAGGCATCGTAAAAAACGTGGACGATGAGGTGGCCGAAGTCCATTTCCACATTCTCTCGGAAACCTTGGAAGCGGCGGGGTTCGAAAGCTACGAGATCTCCAATTTTGGTAAACAGGGCTATTTTTCCCGGAACAATACGGCCTACTGGCAGCAGAAAAAGTACATCGGCATCGGACCATCCGCACATTCGTATGATGGCGTACGCCGAGGCTGGAACATCAATAATAATCCCAAATACATGAGGGCCATCGAAAACGGCGAACTTCCCATGGAAACGGAAATCCTCTCGACCACCGACAAGTACAACGAATATGTCATGACCGGGCTACGAACGATCTGGGGTGTTTCTTTGGATAGAATAGTATCCGAATATGGAAAAAAGTATCGGGAGTACCTTCTGAAACAGGCCGAAAAGTATAGGGAGCAACATCTTTTGTATTTGGATGGGGACACCTTGTTGACCACCAAAAAAGGCCGTTTTTTAGCGGATGGGATTGCCGCGGATCTTTTTATGTTAAATTTGGGGTAGTTCTAACACTCCTAAAAACATGATTGCAAAAATTACTTTTGATACCCTCGATTACCATATCGACCTTTCGAGCCCTCTCGACATTTCCATTTCCCTAAGAGGCGATGCGCAGAACGTAAATGCATGGGGTTTGGCACATCCTCAAATAACGCCACATATCGAGGGGGATTTCATCGGAAAGGTATCCGCGGGTGGTCCTGTCAACTTTAACGACATCGCCTTTAATCCCCATGCCCACGGTACGCATACCGAATGTGTAGGGCATATCACGGAGGAATTCCACTCCATCAACCAAAACTTGAATCGGTTTTTCTTTTTATCCGAGTTGATTTCCGTAACACCAGCACTGCAGAAAGATGACTGGGTCCTGTCAAAACACATTTTGGAGCGGGCATTACAGGACAAAAAACCGACCGCATTAGTAATCCGCACCATGCCCAATGACCGAAAGAAATTGTCAAGACACTATTCCGATATGAATCCGCCGTATTGTTTAGAGGAGGCCATGCAATTTCTGGTTGAAATCGGTGTCGAACACCTGCTTATCGACCTGCCATCGGTGGACAAGGAAAAAGATGACGGTAAATTACGGGCCCACAAAACGTTCTGGAATTTTGACGGACAATTGCGAAAACAGGCAACGATTACCGAATTGATCTACGTGCCCGATGGCATCGAAGACGGCCCTTATTTTTTGAATCTACAGGTGGCACCCTTCGAAAACGATGCCAGCCCCAGCCGTCCGGTTTTGTATAAAATCCATGAGGAATAGGGTTTGCGCTTAACGCCTATCACCGAT
>NZ_JBGTHY010000012.1:0-3775 GCF_041745955.1 Pricia sp. | reverse complement strand
GGATAAAATTTTGGTCTTGGTTTATTGGCTCCAGTACACAGCAGTTCTGGTTCTTGGATCTAAGAGCCCCAGATTTCACTAAGATTTTAGGTTCTTTACTATACATTCATTACAAAGCGACCGCTCAAATCAACTTTCGCTTCACCGCGACCTTGATCGGCGAGACGGCATTCGACACCTCCAGCTTCTGCATCAGGTTACCTCAATGGGTCCCGACCGTAGGCCCGATACCCTGAGCGCTTGTATACCCCTTTAAAAATAGTTTATGATGAGAGGCCCCGCAGCGATGTGGGGCCTTTCTTTTTGGGTTTAAAATTATAAATAGGAAATATTCCAAATTATTGGAAATATTCCATATCTTAGCATCCTTATTTTTAAGTGTCGTGCCAGGCCTGTTGTGTTGGTTAAGCCGCCGGTATATTTTATCTGGCCAAGGCAAAAAATATTTGCATGGCCATAGCTACGGAAATATTTTTTTATGCGGGACAGGTGAAAAAAGGACAAGGCTTGGGCCGTTAGGACAAGGCTTGGGCCGGCTAAGACAGGCTTGGCACGACACTATGATGCTATGGATAAAACAATACTTCACATCGACCTCGACACCTTCTATGTTTCCGTAGAGCGGTTGATCAATCGCAAACTACAGAACAGGCCTTTGTTGGTGGGCGGTACGGGCGACCGGGGCGTGGTGGCGGCCTGCAGTTACGAGACCCGCGGGTTCGGGGTACACTCCGGTATGCCCATGAAAATGGCACGGGAACTTTGTCCCGAGGCCGTCGTCATCCGCGGTAATGCGGGCACGTACAGCAAACATTCCGATGTCGTCACAGAGATTATCAAGGAACAAGTGCCGCTATTCGAGAAATCGAGTATCGATGAATTCTATGCCGACCTTACCGGTATGGATCGTTTTTTCGGGGCTTACAAGTATGCTGCCGAAATGCGGCAACGGATCGTAAAGGAGACGGGCCTTCCGATTTCTTTCGGGCTATCCGTAAACAAAGTGGTTTCTAAAGTGGCCACCAACGAAGCGAAGCCCAATAACCATTTAAAGATAGATCAGGGGTTTGAAAAGCTTTTTTTGGCGCCCTTGTCCATCAAAAAAATACCGATGGTAGGCGACAAGACCTATCAAACTTTGCGCAATCTGGGGCTACGGCAGGTAAAGAACGTGCAAGAAATGCCCGTTGATGTGATGCAACGTGTATTGGGTGCCAACGGAAAGGTCATCTGGAAACGTGCGAACGGCATCGACCACACGCCCGTAATACCATTTTGTGAACGGAAGTCCATTTCAACGGAGCGTACTTTCGATAGGGATACCATCGATGTGGTAAAACTAAGGGGCATCCTTCTCGCCATGACCGAAAACCTGGCCTATCAGTTGCGGCGGGGCGAAAAACTGACCGCCTGTGTCTCGGTCAAGATCCGGTATTCCGATTTCAACACCTATTCCAAACAATTACGGATTCCCTATACCAGTGCCGACCACATCTTGATTCCCAAAATTTTGGATATGTTCAAGACACTCTACAACCGTAGGTTGTTGGTACGCTTGATCGGTATCCGGTTCAGCCATTTGGTCAGCGGCAATTACCAGATCGACCTGTTCGACGATACCGAAGAAACCCTCAACCTATACCATGCGATGGATACTATCAGAAAGCGCTACGGCGATAAAAGCGTGCTGCGGGCATCGGGCCTTGGGGCAAAGACCATAGGGCGGATGCAGAATCCGTTCAATGGGCTGCCGCCGGTCGTATTGGCACATAGGAAGCAGTAGTGGGCAGAGCGGTGCCAACCTGCCTTGAGTTTGAATCTTTTCACTGTGATCTGATTTGAATTTAAGCTTTGGAATTGTAAGAGAATTAATTTCAGACCAAAACACCAACCTGAAAAAGAGCAAAAAAATCACCATTCCAGACGAACTGATCGTCAATAAAATATACGTAATGCGAGGTCAAAAAATTATGTTAGACAGTGATTTGGCGGAGCTTTACGACGTCGAGACGAAAAGATTAAAAGAACAGGTAAGACGAAATATAGATCGGTTCCCCGAATCGTTCATGTTTGAATTGACCGACAAGGAAAACGCTTCTTTAAGGTCGCAAATTGCGACCTTAAAGCGGGGGCGTCATTCAAAATACCCGCCCTTTGTGTTCACCGAACACGGAATATTAATGCTGTCAAGTGTATTGAACAGTGAGACCGCAATTAAAATGAGCATCCAAATCATAGAAACGTTCGTACAGTTGCGTAAGCTCGCCAACAACTACGAGGAAATAATGAAGAAGATACAGCAAATGGAATCTCGGTACAAAGAACAGTTCGGGGAAATTTACGAAGTCCTCAAACGTCTGATGTCCAAACCGGAACAACCACCAAGAAAACGAATAGGATACAAGAACCAGTAGAAACGGAAGGCGCACCCCCAAATCTAACCCATTTTCTCCACTGTCTAGACGTTATTCTTTAAACTGGAGCTTGAAATTGTGCTTGAACTTAAACTTGCATTTGAATTTGTACCTAAACTGTCACACATATTACAGCATGCGCTACGGCACCTTTTCCGAGGTCGAACTTTTGCAGTTGGCCAAAGAGAACCATGTGACCCGATTGGCGCTCACCGATATCAACAACACCTCGGCAGGACTCAATTTTGTCCGGAAGTCGACGGAATACGATATCACTCCCGTTCTGGGCATCGATTTCAGGAACGGGGTCGACCTCTGCTTTGTGGGGATTGCCAAAAACAACGAAGGGTATTTAGAGCTGAACGACTATCTTTCAGAGCATCTGCACCAAGGAAAATCGTTTTTAAAAAGCGCGCCCGAATTCCAGAACGCCTATGTCGTTTATCCCTTTGAAAAAGTAGTACAGGAACAGCGAAAATCGTTTGCCGACTATGAATTTATTGGGATATCCATCAACGATCTGAGGCGGCTCCCGTTTTCCGGATTACTTAAATTCAAGGATAGACTGGTCGTACAACAACCGGTCACCTTTCGCAACAAACGTGATTTTAATGCCCATCGATTGCTACGTGCCATCGACAATAATACCTTGCTCAGTAAACTCTCGACCATGGAGCAGGCTTCGGAAGACGAAAAAATGTTTCCCATCCAAAATTTGGCGGCCGCTTTTTCGGAGTATACTTTTATATTGGAGAATACGGAGCGGCTGTTGAATTCCTGCTCCATCCATTTTGATTTTTCCACAGGGCGAAAACCGCAGAACCTTCAATTTTACAACTCGACCAGTGAAGAAGACGAAGCGATGCTAAAAAGGCTTTGTCAAGAAGGGCTGCCCTATCGCTATCCCGAAGTTGGCGATGATGTGATCGCACGTTTGGAAAAAGAACTGGAACTCATTATAGGAATGGGCTTTGTCTCCTATTTTCTGATCAATTGGGATATTGTCTCCTATGCCCGAGAACAAAATTTTTTCTATGTGGGCCGAGGCAGCGGTGCCAATAGTATCGTGGCCTATCTATTACGGATCACCGATGTAGATCCCATGGAACTCGATCTCTATTTCGAACGATTCATCAACCTTTACAGGGCTAATCCCCCGGATTTTGACATCGATTTTTCGCACCGCGACAGGCCAATAATGACCCAATATATTTTTGATAGGTTCGAAAACGTGGCCCTTTTGGGAACCTATGTTACTTTTAAATGGCGCGGTATGGTACGGGAGCTAGGTAAGGTCTTCGGCCTGCCCAAAGATGAAATCGATGTGCTCTGTGACGGTGATTTTCAAGCCTCCCGGCTCG
>NZ_JBGTHY010000011.1:0-3585 GCF_041745955.1 Pricia sp. | reverse complement strand
CCTCACAAAGAAGGTACCAAGGAAGACCCCGAACGGTACTGGGCAAGCCAACGAACACTGTATGTACTTTCCAATGATTTAAAAACCTTTTCAGAGACTCCCGAACGTCTCTTCGATTGGGATTTCGGCACAATTGATGTCATTATCAGAAAAGCCGAAGACACCTATTATGCCATCATCAAAGATGAAACCTATCCTACCCTATACTGGCCGACCGGAAAGACGATACGTATCGCAAGGTCGGGCTCTTTGCTTGGGCCCTATTCCCTCCCCGCTGAACCTATCAGTCCCAATTTTCGGGAGGCACCCATGCTGATTCCCTCGTCCGACGATAAAATTTGGTATTTGTATTATGAGCAATATCCGGGAGTTTCGTACGGATTATCCATTGCCGATAATTTGAACGGCCCCTGGTATCAGGCATCCGGTTATACCTTTTTTAGCGATTGGGACAAATATTCGTTTCCCGAAAAGGTTAGGCATGGCTGTATGATCGGTATTTCGAAAAAGGAATATGATGCCTTGGTCAACGAATTCGGGATTCAAAAGCAAGAAAAGACGGATAAAAACGCTAACTAACCTTTTAAATATAGAAAAATGAAATCAATATTTTGCACTTGTGTAATCGTCTTGCTCAGCTTTTACGGATGCACCGGGCAAGAGGAAAAAAAGAACCAACAGCCGCAGGACAATGGCAATCAAGAAGGGCAAGCAAAAACCTTCACCAATCCACTTTTACCATCGGGCCCCGATCCTTATAGCACCTACCATAATGGATATTATTACTACACCAGTACGGAGGGCAACAAACTGGTGCTAAAAAGGGTAAAAAACTTGGCAAATCTCAGTAATGCAGAGGTCAAAACCATCTGGACACCGCCCGAAGACACCTTATATTCCCATGATATATGGGCGCCCGAGGTGCATTTTATCGACGGAAAATGGTATGTTTATTTCGCTGCGGATGACGGCGATAATACTACCCACCGGATGTATGCCGTGGAAAATACTTCGGTGGATCCGTTTCAGGGAACCTTCGAATTCAAGGGAAAAATCGCCGCCGACACCGATAAATGGGCCATTGATAGCAACGTTTTTCGGTATAAAGGGCAACTGTACATGATATGGTCCGGCTGGGAGGGCGATGAAAACGGACAACAGGATATCTTTATCGCCAAAATGAAAAATCCGCTTGAAATCGAGGGGGATCGAGTAAAAATTTCCTCGCCTACCCATGACTGGGAAAAGCATTGGGATACGGGTACGTCCCTTAAAAATCCACCGGAGGTATTTGTGAACGAAGGACCGCAGTTCTTGTCGAACGATGATAAAATTTTCATTGTATTCTCGGCCAGTGGCTGTTGGACCGATTATTATAGTCTGGGCCTGTTGACTTTTACGGGCACCGATAATTTACTGGATCTGGATAACTGGGTGAAATCCGAAGAACCTATATTCATCCAATCTCCCGAAAACGGGGTGTACGGTCCCGGCCATAATTCCTTCTTTAAATCGCCGGACGGTACTGAGGACTGGATTTTGTACCATGCCAATTCAAAACCGGGCCAAGGTTGCGGGTCTTTACGCTCGCCAAGAATGCAAAAGATACAATGGGATGAAAAAGGGTACCCGATTCTAGGTAAGCCTTTATCGGAAAAAGATGAAATTGCAATTCCTTCGGAGTAACGAAATAGCTCAAGACAATTTCAATATCGGATAATAAAACAATGGATTTAAAAAACTTACAAATGCGGTCGATCTATATTTTTATGCCACTGGTCTTTTTACAGGTATGCATCGGCCAAAACAGGGATACGTTCACTAACCCGATTCTTCAGGATGGTGCCGATCCGTATGCCTACCTTCATGAGGACGATTACTATTATTTTATGGCCACCCGGGGAAACCGGCTTGACCTATGGCGTACCGATGACCTGACCCAACTGGAGTCGGTTATCCCAACAACGATATGGTCACCTCCCGAGACCGGTCCTAATAGTTGCTGTATATGGGCACCCGAGATCTATTATATCGATGGTAAGTGGTATGTGTATTACACAGGCTCCGATAAGGCCGATGAGGGCGACCAGTCCCGATTTGTCTTTGTTTTGGAAAATAGCAGCGCTAACCCGATGGAAGGGGAATGGATCGATCGGGGCAAGGTAAACACGAAATTTAATGGGATCGATGGATCGGTATTTCAATATAAGGGGATCCTGTATTTTTTATACTCTCCTTACGTCAACGACCATAGTGATGTCGCCATTGCCACGATGTCGAATCCTTGGACGTTGAACGACGATGAGTCCATATTGGCAGCTCCAAAATATGACTGGGAGAAAACCGAGGATAGAAGTATCTTAGAAGGTCCCATGTTTTTGGAGGGCCCAAAAGATGAGGTTTTTATTGTGTATTCAGCGGGTGCCTGTTGGGACGATAATTATTCCTTGGGGATGCTTGCCGCAAAAAAGGATTCCGATCTTTTGGAAGCCGCGTCCTGGAAACGCTTTCCCAAAGCCGTTTTCGAAATGTCCAAGGAAAATCAGGTGTACGGCCCCGGCCACCACGGCTTTACAACCTCGCGGGATGGCAAGGAAAACTGGCTTATATTTCATGCCAAGGACACACCTGCCTTGGGCTGTGCCCAAAGAAGTGCAAGGCTGCAGCATTTCAAATGGCAGAAAAACGGCAGACCGGATTTCGGTATCCCATGGTCTTTGGAAAGGAAGGCTCAAAAACCCTAGGATTAAAAAAGTAATGAACTTTAAAACAGGCAAGAAGATGATTAAAGCAACGATTTCCCTTGTAACACTTGGTTCGATACTACTCATTTTTACCATTTCCTGCAAATCTGAAAAAAAAGAAACCATTGCTGCTACATCCAAAGAAAAAATAACCGGGTACACCAACCCGCTGGACGTCGAGTTCGGCGATCCCTACATTCTCGACAATGGAGACGGCACCTACTACATGTACGGTACAGGTGGCGGGGCCAAGGACGGTTTCGCCACCTATTCCTCGATCGATCTGGTACACTGGAAAAATGAGGGACAGGTATATTATGGCAATACCGAAGATTCGTGGAACCTAAAAAACTTTTGGGCGCCCGAGGTCTATAAAATTAAAGAAAAATACTACTTGTTCTACAGTGCCGATAAAAAGGACAATCCCCTCAACGAACTGGAAACCTTTACTATCGGGGTGGCCGTGTCCGATAGCCCGAAAGGACCGTTCAAGGATTTGAAGAACGAGCCCCTTTTCGACCCCGGCTACCCGATCATCGATGCCAATGTCTTTCAAAACGACGATGGAAAATATTATTTGTACTATTCCCGGGCCTGTTATAAACATCCCGTGGAGAGCGAAATTGCCGATTGGGCCAAAAAGGAAGGGCTTTATGACGAAATCGAGGAAAGCTGGGTCTATGGAGTAGAGCTCGCCCCCGATTTCAGAAGGGTAATCGGCGAACCGGTTTTACTATTGCGTCCGCCAAAAACGATGGACGATAAAAATTCCGAATGGGAAAGCCGTTCGGTAACTTCCCAGGAAATCAATAGAAGATGGACGGAGGGCTCTTTTACCTTT
>NZ_JBGTHY010000010.1:0-5914 GCF_041745955.1 Pricia sp. | reverse complement strand
TATTATGAGGGATCTGTCCCATCTCGATATCTAGAGATTTGATTTGGTAGGGGGCAACATTAGGCAATTATTCCCGTTACTGCTATAAAAAACTCCCATTCAACAATTACCATCATGGCATACAAAGCAACACTATTTGTAAACGGCCTTCAGTATACCGTTAAAAACTTCCATTATTCCGGTACCCAACCCACTGATGCCACCAACAAACCTATGGGCCGGCCAGAGCAGGGCTATATCGATATCACGGTCGAAGCCAGTAGTGATACATTTTTGTTCCATTGGTTTTCCGAACCTGAGGTCGTCCATGAGGGCAAGATCGTTTTCTATAATACGGATATCAGTGCCGCAATGCGAACCTTGACCTTTAAGAGCGCATATTGTGTAGATTATGACGAAGATTTTAGCGATCTGGGTACCGCACCGATGACCATAGACATCTCCATTTCAGCAGGTTTAATCGATATCAACGGTATCAAGGACAAAAAGGTCTGGTGCTAAGGATAATTTGATATGGACAAATCAAGGAACCGGAAGCTGATGACCCGCTTGGTGCGACAGATGGGCCAGGCCGCGGAGCAAGCAGTGCGACATAAGGAAAACAATGATTTCATCGATCTGAAAAATGCGACGCAGGCGACGACAAAAATTGCCTTTCGGCGTTTCGCCCGTCGCGAGCTGCGCCCCATCATCACACGCCAACAGCTCAAAAAGCAGACCGAACAACTGCATGCCCAGTATAGTTTAAACGCAAAACAGGGTGGTTGTTTTGATACACGCGGCAATCCAATTCCTTGCCCTATGGGATATCAAAGCTATGAATCGATCGTTTCGGTTAAAATGGCTTTTTTTGATGCCTCCGGGAAGTTTGTTTATGAGATTCATTTCAACATCAACCCAAACACCCTAATAAAAAATCACCGTCTTATTATCGTACACCATCGTCTTCCGCTGCACGTGCAACTTAACGGCTCGGGCCAAAACGATTTTCTCTAGGTCGCGGCCTTTGGCGATAAAATCCGCTATGCGGTGGGCGTGGGTGACGGTAGTCACATCCTGTTCGATGATTGGGCCTTCGTCAAGGGCTTCGGTGACGTAGTGACTGGTAGCACCGATAATCTTTACGCCTCTTTTGAAAGCGGCGTGGTAGGGTTTGGACCCGGCGAATGCGGGTAAGAAGGAGTGGTGGATGTTGATGATCTTATTGGGATATTGATCGATGATCTTGGCGCTTACGATCTGCATATAACGCGCCAGAACGATAAAATCCACCTCATGGGAAGCCAGTAGCTCAAGCTGTTCGTTTTCGGCCTCGCCCTTGGTGGCCTTGGTAACGGGAATATGGTAAAAAGGAATTTCGAACTGCTCGGCAATCGGGCGAAGGTCCTCGTGGTTGCTGATTACAAATGGAATAGCTACTTGCAACTCCCCGGAACTATAACGGCTCAGCAAATCGTACAAACAGTGATTGTATTTGGATACGAAAAGAGCCATTTTCGGTTGTCTACCCGCCAGATGCATGCTCCATTGCATAGTATAGCGGTTGGCCAGCTCATTTTGGAATTCCTTCTCAAAGGCGGATTTTGAAAAGAGACCCGCATCAAAATTGCTTTCCAAACGCATAAAGAACACATTGGCCTGCTGGTCGACGTGCTGATCGAGATAGACGATGTTGCCGCCTTTGGCATGTACAAATCCAGTGACTGCACTGATGATACCCTTTTGATCGGGACAGTGGATGAGGATGGTCGTTTTCAAGGGATGGTTTTTTATCATCCAAATTTAGGACAATAAAAGGAATTTGATGTTGATCAAAGTGGATACCTGGGCTGCAGTTACGTCAAATTCATGGATAAAAACAGTTATGGGGAACATCCCAAACTACTCGGCGGACAAAGAACCGCGCCAAATTTTAAAGGATTTTCGGAAACTTTTGATTTCCTGGCGTAGCAAGTCCAGATATTCAATCTCCTTGACACCGTCTTTTTCCAAACCCCTGAGGTACGAACTTATATTCCGTATCATGATATTGATGTAGGTGGCGATCTTCATACGCTCGTTATGGCAGGTGCTGGTCTCTGCCAAGGCGATTTTTTGGGGAATGAGTATGGCATCGGTCAACAGTGAACCGGCGATGTGGTCGCGATGACTGTTGGATTGGTAGAGTTTCAACAGATTTTGGTTGAAAGACACGTACGAAGCAATCTCCCGGCTCATCTGCCGCAGTTCGAGCGCTTTTTTATATACCGGTAAAGAACCGAAATTTTGATAGGGCATTGTGTGTTGACAAGGTGAACTCCGTACGCGTTCGTTATTAAAGGATTATAAAGTTACGTCGGTATTCAGGTTTTTATCTTTTGAATCATTGGCAATTGCGTATTTTTGCTATGGATACTAATTTTTTAATCCCTTTTTACTTTGGATTCTACTATCGACGATTTGAACTGGAAAATACTGGAATGTTTACAGGCCAATGCACGGGAAACCTTCGCCAGTATCGGCCGTAAAGTTGGCCTTACACCACCGGCCGTAGCGGAGCGGGTAAAGAAGATGGAAGATCTCGGTATCATCGAAGGCTACAAGGCCAAAGTGTCGCACGCCAAGACGGGATATCAGCTTAAGGCCATCATTACCCTGCGGGCCTTTATGGGCAAATTAAAACCCTTTCTGGCGTTGGTGCCGACCTTAAAGGAAGTGGTCAATTGCTACCGCATCACCGGCAACGAGAATATCGTTATGGAAGTAGTGCTCAACGACCAGTTTCACCTCGAGGAATTTATCGATAAACTAATCCAATACGGCGAGACCCGCACGCATATTATTCTGTCGAACGTAGTGACGAACGCGCCGATAGGGAGAAAAGTTCAAGGACAGGCGCAAGGGCCTAGCCCGAAAAAAGTATAGCAGTTTATGATTTTATCTTTTAACCCCGACTTCCGACTTCCGGCTTCCCTTAAAGTTTTCTTACTCATCTTCTCCATCTTCTCCATCTTCTCCATCTTCTCCTTCTTCTTCGAACATACCTGTCAATTAGAAATTTAACACGGTTTCGTGAATCATTTGAATAATTAAACAGACTTTTAGAATGCAAGTATGACAGGTGTTCAAAAGGAGTTCACTATATTTAACTCCTGCTTATCGAGAATCGACCCTCGCCTATCGGGAACACGCTATGAAAATCGGAGTCCTAATTATAGGTATATTTTTAGTGGGCATCCATGCCCTTTTCGGCCAGATAAAGGTCGACGACTCGGGCTATACCGTTGAGCAATTGGTGCGTGACGTGCTGATCAACAGCAACTGTGCCGAGACCTCGAACTACACCAGTTTTACAGGCACCGAGCAGAACGTGAACGGCATCGGTTATTTTAGTGCCAACGGTACAAATTTTGCGTACGAAGAAGGTATCATTCTATCGACTGGCAGGGCGAGGGACGCCAAAGGCCCCAATACGGGAATCAATGATTCGGGCACAGAAAACTGGCCGGGGGACAATGACCTGATTACGGTCACCAATACGGGCAACCTATTCAATGCCACCTATATACAGTTCGATTTTGTACCGCTTACCAATAGTATCCGTTTTAATTTTCTTTTTGCCTCCGAAGAATATCAAGAAAACTACCAGTGTATCTATTCAGATGTGTTTGCTTTTATTTTGACCGATTCCCAAGGCGTTTCGACAAACCTGGCCATCGTTCCGGGTACCAATCAGCCGGTAAGGGCTACGACGATAAGGCCTGGAATCGAGGGACAATGTGCTGCCATGAATATTGATTTTTTTGGAAAGATAAATGGCGATAGCGATCCGATTTCCTTTCACGGGGAGACTGAGAGCCTGAAAGCGGAATCACAGGTAACGCCCGGGGAAGCCTACACCATTAAACTGGTAATATCCGACAATCAGGATTCTCAAGTCGATTCCGCCGTTTTTTTGGAAGCGGGCAGCTTTTCCCTGGGATATGATTTGGGGAATGACCGAACCGTAGCCAACGGCAATCCCGCCTGTATCGGCGAGAGCATCCCCTTAAATGCTACCGTAGAAGGTGTTCAGGATTATCGCTGGTACAAAGACGGAAGCGAGCTCACGCAATGGGCGGGCAATCCACAAGTAAACCTTACGGAGAACGGACAGTATCGGGTCGATCTTATCTTTTCGGCATCCTGTATTTCCGATGGAGGCCTGATGGCGGAGTTTATCGTTCCCCCGCAAATAAACGAAAGCCCGGAAGATCTTACCGCTTGCGATGTAGATCGCGACGGCAACGAGACCTTTGATTTTTCCACCAATGGAATCCGTATGATGGGCACCCAAGAAACCGAAATCTACGAAGTCTCCTATTTTACTTCGGATGCCGACGCCCAGAACTTTGCGAATCCTATTGTAAACCCCGATAACTACGAAACGACTGGCACCGAAACCATCTATGCGCGGCTTTCATCGGGCCAGAGTTGTTCTGAAATAGCTCCGTTTCAGTTGAAGGTACAAGGGCTTGATTTTGAATCTTCCTTGGAAGCATCCTATACATTATGTTTCGATAAGGAAGGTGGAATATTGGAACCTTTACCGGTATTGCACACGGGTTTGTCCCCCTCAAATTACACGTTTACATGGTACACGGAAAGTATTTCTGAAGAAAATAGGATAGCCGATGCCTCCGGCCCATCGCTCCCGGCATCCACCTTGGGCACCTATCATGTGCTGTTTCAAAATATGGAATTCGGATGTGAATTTTCCATTGCCACCGAAGTGCTGCCATCGCGACAGCCGGAAGTCTTCAAAGTGGATTTCGTATCCGATCTATTTTCGGATAATAATTCCATTGAAATTACCGCACAAGGAGAAAGCACCTATCTTTTTGCCGTTGATGATAGTGAGTTCGGCGCTTCGAACCGCTTCGAAGATCTCAGTCCCGGTGAACATGTCGCCTATGTAACCGATAGCGAAAACTGCAGTATACTTTCCGAGGAATTTTTGGTGGTGGATTTCCCCCGTTTTTTTACCCCAAACGGCGATGGTACCAACGATATCTGGCAAATTGTCGGATTCCCCGAAATCGAAAAAGCCGAAATAGCAGTTTTTGATAAATATGGCACGTTATTATATCAGTTCAACAACGACTCCGGTTGGGACGGTACCGCCAACGACCACAGAATGCCCGCCAGCGATTACTGGTTTAGAATTACCTATATACGAGACAATGTTCAGAAGGAGTTCAAAAGTCATTTTACGTTGAAAAGATGAAATTAGTAGGCGGTCGCGGTTGAAGTTGCCGGTATAGCGTGAATGGTTCAAGGTTTAACCTGGCGAAGGCAGAATTAAACCTTAAATTTGTCTTGGCTAGATTTTTGATGATTATATAGTACTATGAAGCACCTATTGACCCTACTCGCGCTGGGCGTTGCCATTTCTTGCTCCGCCCAGCAGATGACCTTGAAAAAGGGAATCGTAATCGACTCCCTTCCCGTCTCCGTTAGCGACACTATTTCGGAGACCTTTTCGCTGTATCTTCCTAAAAAATTCGAGGTTTCTTCGCCCTGGCCGATACTTTTCGTTTTCGATATGGAAGGCCATGGCAAACAGGCACTGAACTTAATTTCTAAGGCAGCTGAGGAGCAGGGCTATATTTTGGCGGCCTCAAACAACCTTAGGGATACCTTGCCCATCTCCGACAATATTCTGATGGCCAATAGAATGCTCAATGCCGTGGTCGGATTTTTGCCCATCCATAAAGAGAGGATCTATGTCGGGGGATTTTCAGGAGGCGGCCGTTTTTCGACGCTGATACCTGCATTTATCAAGGGGGTTCAAGGTGTACTGATCTGTGGCGCGACTGTAGCGAATTCCGAGGTGTTGACATCCAAAAATCCCTTTCACCTGGTCGGTATCGTCGGTAATGGGGACTACAATTAT
>NZ_JBGTHY010000009.1:0-6769 GCF_041745955.1 Pricia sp. | reverse complement strand
ATAGCCAGTGGATTTCGGATAGGGAAGCCGATAATATTCCAAATTGTTCAGTTTTTTAAGCAGTTCCGCATTTACCCTTCCGCTGCTTGCCAATTTTCCACCTTTATCGTAATCCAATCCGTTTTTTCGGGTAATGTGGTTGAGGATCATATTCGCCAGTCCGATATCGTAGGCGATACGTTGGCCATCCCTATCGAAAGATACATTGGCAATGCCCCCAAGGTTCAGGCAGAAGTCGTATTCACCAAAGAACAGGGTATCGCCGATAGGCACCAAGGGGGCGCCCTGCCCGCCTAATGCCACATCGTTCGTACGAAAATCGCAGATGACCTTTTGACCGCTGGCATTGGCCAAATGCTGTCCGGATCCGATTTGAAAAGTGAGTCCCATTTCGGGCCGGTGGTGGGTGGTATGGCCGTGGCTGGCGATACATTCGACATTCAGGGCGTGTTCGTCGATAAAGCTTTTGGACTGCTCGCCCAGCCAAGTACCATAGGAATTATGGAAGCTCAACAATTCCTCTGCGGGGAGAAAAATGGAATCCCGCAATTTGGATTGCATTTCAGGGGCATAGGAAACGCTCTTGGTCTCCTTTATCTTGAATTTCCACTTTGTACCGGACGGCCAGATGTGGCAGAAGGCCAGGTCTAGGCCATCTAAAGAGGTGCCGGACATGAGGCCTAAAATTTCGTATGTTTTCATTTTGTGTTTTTTTCTTCGGTAAACCCCGGCCCTACGGCAGGTAAGTCCGGGTATCCTCTGTGGCAGTTTGTCGAAAAACCGGTCTATGGAGTTTTGCGGAAAATGCCGTGAGGTTCATAAAGATAGCGTTACGGGCAATTTTCCTGTCGCCCCTAAATTACCCAAAAAATGCTCGGCCGCAACTTCCTGAAATACTTTAAAGTTTTGATAGGCGATAATCACGGCTTTTGCTTTTTTATAATCGATGTGGTTCAGCACATACGGATTTCCAAAATGGTACAGCACGACTTTTTTCGTTTGGATGAGTTCGTTGATAAAAATCAATTCTTCCTCAGAAAATCCGAAAGAACGGGTCGGTTTTACCTGCGGGGGAAATAGGGCCAAAAGGATGGTTTCCCCTTCGCTAAACGAGCCTTCCGCCGAAGAAATATGATTAAAGCTTATATACTCATCTATGGTTTTAAAAAAATGATTGTCCCTATTTTTTGAAATACTGATACCGGTAAAGTTATTCGCCCTGAAATTTGAAATCACCTCGGCCGAACCTTTGAACAACGTCAAGCTTTCGGCTGCTATTTTCCGGTTCAATTCATGGGGAGTCCGTAGGTCTGCATTAGAATTTGAATCTGCCCCGCCAGCCGTCGGACTAGAACCGGACCGGCCATCCGCCCAATTCGACGCTTTTGCTTGGTCACTGACAACCGGCATAGAATCCGGTCGAGATGAAACCGAAGCAAGAACCTTTTCCTTTAAGCCCCAGATCCGTTCTAAGCTTGCTTCGATCTGTGCTTCGGATGCATTTTTCAGGATGGTTTCGATGCCCTCGGCAGTATGTTCCGCAAAACAGAGCACATCGTTGCCGGCATCGAAGGCCAGCCATTCCAGTTCGCCTTTGATGGGATGATTTTTCGCTACGGCGTGCATGTTGAGCGCATCGGATATGACAACGCCCTTGTATCCCATTTTATCTCTCAGTATTCCTTTGATGATTTCTTTGGATAGGCTTGAAGATTGGGTTTTGCCATCCGCCAGTGCAGGAACGGAAAGGTGGCCCACCATTACGGAATCCACGCCTTCATCGATCAATTTTTGAAAGGGATGCAGTTCGTTTTCGAAAAGCGCCTCTTTCGATTTATCGATAAGCGGAAGCTCTAAGTGCGAATCCGTCGCCGTATCGCCGTGGCCGGGAAAATGTTTGATGCTGGTCAGGATACCCTCGCTTTGGGTGCCTTTGATAAAGGCCAACGCCTTTTCGGCCACCTTGTGCTTGTCGGCCCCAAAAGAACGGTATCCGATTACGGGATTGTTGGGATTGTTGTTTATATCGACACATGGCGCGAGATTCCAATGGATGCCTGCTGCCCGGCAATCTCTGGCGATATTTTCCCCGATTTTATAAATTAAATTGGATTGGTCATCCGCCAAGGCTCCTAATGTTATGGCATAAGGATATTGCGGGGTGTTCTCAATACGCATGGCCAATCCCCATTCCGCATCGATGGCAATCAGTAACGGATATTTGGCCGCTTTTTGATAGCGTTTGATCAGGGTTTTTAGCGTCTCAAAACTGTTTTCATTATGAACTACGGTTTTTACGCCTTCGAAATTGGTCGCCGCGCTGGCACGGCTATGGAAAAAACAGAGGCTCCCGACCTGTTGTTCGCAGATCAGTTTTTCCAGTTTCCGTATGTCGCCCTCGGTGTCATTTATGAAGGCGGCGGGCATAAACAGCTGTCCCACTTTTTCTTTGGCAGTAAGCTGTTTTGCCGCTTCTTTATAAGGTATAGCTTTACGCATCCGTATCGTTAGTTTTCTTTCCAAAATCCGCGGGATATTCGATAAATTTCAATAGGAAGACAGCGGGCAAAGCGGCGATGACCACCCAGACGAAAAAGCCGCCGTAGCCCAGCCATTGTTGCATATAACCGGAAATCATTCCCGGAAGCATCATGCCCAGTGCCATAAATCCGGTAGCAATGGCGTAGTGCGAGGTCTTTGATCTGCCCTCCGACACATAGATGAGATACATCAAAAACGCGGCAAAGCCAAAGCCATAGCCGAATTTTTCAAAGATGACGGTAGCCGAAACGGCGTAGATATTGGTAGTTCCGGTCATCGCCAAGATAGCATACAGAATATTGGGTACGTTCAGCGAAAGCACCATGGGCAGCATCCATTGTTTAAGACCGTCCCTTGAAATCAGGATACCGCCCAAAATGCCTCCGATGGAAAGAAATATGACCCCTGCCGTGCCGAATATCGTTCCCAATTGTTCGGTGGAGTAGCCAAGGCCTCCTTTTTCGGGGGTATCCAACAAAAAAGGGGCCGCCATTTTCACCAATTGGGATTCGCCCAACCGGTAAGTTAAAATAAACACCAAGGCGATGCCAATGTTCTTTTTTTTAAAAAACGAAGTGAACACAGCAAAAAATCCTTCAGGCTTATCCTTGGTGATAGCGGCCGAGGATTCGAATTTTGGGGTCGTAAAAAAGTTGGCTACCGTTAAGGCCAGCATCAAAAATGCGGCCGCCGTTATAGTAATGCTCCAAGCTTTGGTGTTGTCGCCGTACTTGTTTTCCAGAAATCCCGCCATGATTACGATAAGGCCTTCCCCCGTAACCATGGCCAACCGGTAGAAGGTACTGCGCATACCTACGAAAAAGGATTGCTTTTGTTCGGTAAGTCCGATCATATAGTAGCCGTCCGAAGCGATATCGTTGGTCGCGGAAGCGAAGGCGGCCATCCAAAAACAGGCTAGGGTAGTGGTGAAGAACATACTGGTCGGCAGGGTCAGTCCCACGCCCAAAAGGGCGATCGCTATCAACAACTGCATCCCCAAAAACCAGTTGCGTTTGGTGCTCTTCAGGTCCACGAAAGGGCTCCATAAGGGTTTCAGGACCCAGGGAAGATAGAGCAAGCTAGTATACAGTCCGATATCTTCGTTGCTGACCCCCAGTTTTTTGTACATGATCACCGATACGGTCACCACCAGCACATAGGGCAGCCCTTGCGTGAAGTAGAGGACGGGCACCCAGGCCCAGGCCCATTTGTCTTTTTTGATCAATAGTTTCGTTTTTGTTCTTTGCTATTCTAAATCTACAATTATAGCTTGGGATTCGCGCCCAAAGCGATCTATAAAAATAAGTGCAATTTGTTTTTGTTGTCCAAGGATTGTTTTAGGAAGGATTATCGAGTTGTTATTATCAACAGCTAATTTACCGAGCAGTTTTTTAATCGGATAACGGGATTTTGTTTTCCGCCCCGAAGGATAAATCGTTATAAATCGATAATCCCTTAAATCCTTAAAGTTAAGAACGATGGAATCATTTATCTTTTGCATCGATTCAAACTCAACATTTGCTGTTGCCCCACCTGACATCCAAGGGGATGCTGGGGGAAGGGCTGCCCATTTATAGAATTTTCGGCGTAGATATTTCACCACATCCGCGTTACTTTCCATTAGGCTTTTGGCACTGAAAAAAACGTTGCCCTGAACCCCTCCCGTATTTCTGGCGAGACGCAACTGTTTGGGCAGCTCTCTCTTTTTATCCCACGCCTTGTCGCTATTGTTACGGATTTTATAGGGGCCGTTACCGATGTAGAGGTTGCCATTGGTGCTGTTTTCGGCCCACCAGTCCACAATCTTGCGGTGGGAGGCAACCGGTAGGTCCATACTCCAATACACCTGGGGCACCAGATAGTCTAGCCATCCCTTTTCCATCCAAAGTAAGGGGTCGGCGTAGAGGTTTTCGTAGGTGGTCTGTCCCGCTTTCGTATCCGAACCTCTCGGGTCGGTGGCCTTGTTTTTCCAAACGCCGAAGGGACTGATACCGAGCTGTACCCAAGGCTTCCGGGCCTTTATGATTTCATAGCTGTCCTTGACCAGCATATTGATATTACTACGTCGCCAATCCTCAAGGGATTGGCCTTCGTGTGCGTACGCTTCGAAACTCAGCGAATCGCCGAATACCTCACCGGCGATGGTGTACGGATAAAAATAATCATCGAAATGAACGGCGTCGATATCGAAATTGGAGACCAGCTCATCGATGACCGAGACCATGCGTTCACGCACGTCCGGCAATCCTGGGTCATAATAGAATTTTTTGCCGTATTTCAGCATCCATTCTGGATGCTGGTTGTAGTCGTGATCCGGACTCAAAAGTTCCGTATTGAGATTAAAGGTCGCCCGATAGGGATTCAGCCAGGCGTGGAATTCCATGCCCCTTGCGTGCGTCTCCACTATCATCCATTTTAAAATACTTTCATCGGTTTCGGGCGCTTTGCCTTCTTCCCCTGTCAAAAACCGGGACCAAGGTGCGTAGTCGGATCCATAAAAGGCATCGCCAGCCGTTCGCACTTGAACTATCGCCGCATTGAAATTGAGGCTGTCGTAAAAATCGAGGATTTTCAGATAATCCGTCTTCTGTTTTTCGATGGGATCGGCACCTTTTTTGGGCCAGTCAATATTCACTACGGTGGCGACCCAAAACCCACGGAATTCCCTTTTTGGTTGAGGGATAGGGTTGAAAATGGCACAGGAATTCAAAACAAGCAGCGAGAATAGGAACAGGAGAATATTCTTGACCATACTATAAATAAAAAAGGTCTGTTTAGATTCAAAAATAGACCTTTTCACTAAAACTTATACCTAACAAACGCCTCCATCGCCGCATAATCGGCCAGGCCAAGGGCATGGTAGCGTTCGGCAGTCTGTTTGTTACGCTCTTCGGCCCGCATCCAGAATTCCCGGGAATCATCGCCTTGGAACATGACCCCGTCTTTTTGGGATTGGTGGGCGAAAATGGCGTTCCGCTTTCGCAATACCTGACCGGGACTCATAGGTACGGCCATTTCGATCTCGTTGGTATCCCATTCGTGCCAAGCACCGCGGTACAACCAGATCCAGCAATCTTTCATGAACGGTTCCGATTTTAGGCGCTCGAGGGCTGCAAATATGGCATCTAGACATACCTTGTGCGTACCATGGGGGTCGGCCAGATCGCCCGCGGCATAAATTTGGTGCGGCTTTATTTCTTTGATGATATGGACCATAATCTCGATATCGGCTTCCGAAAGAGGGTCTTTTTTGACGCGTCCGGTTTCATAGAATGGAAGGTCCAGAAAGTGCACATTGGCGTCGTCAAGACCGAGATATCGCACGGCCGCGTACGATTCCCCTCTGCGTATATCCCCTTTCAAGCGCAATACCTGTTTCGAATCGTAGCTACTTTCTTTTTTGGCCTTAATGTAATCTATGATTTCCTGTGCCTCTGTCGATTTGTAGATCCGTTTTGAAATCTCGGCGAACTTCAAGGCTTCTTTGTCCGATACGGCGATATTGCCGGAGGTCTGATAGGCGACATGTACCTCGTGTCCCTGCTCAATCAATCTATCGAAAGTACCGCCCATGGAAATGACATCGTCATCGGGGTGCGGACTAAATATGATGACCCTTTTCTCTGCAGGTTTGGCACGTTCGGGCCTATTCGTGTCGTCGGCGTTCGGCTTTCCTCCGGGCCAACCGCTGATGGTATGTTGAAGCCGGTTGAACATTTTGATGTTCAGGTCGTAGGAATCCTGTAACGCCAATAGGCCAGACATTCCGTTGTCGTTATAATCTTTGTCCGTTAAGCTTAAAATAGACTTGCCGGTCAAGGTGCACAGCCAGACTACCGCCTTTCCGGTAAGTTCTTCGGTCCAGTCTAACGATTCGTCCACCAACCAGGGCGTTTTGTTTCGGGTAAGCAGGCTTCCGGCGCCAGTATCAAGAACGAAGGTACAGTTTTTATGTTCCTGAAGATAGGTGGCCGGAACCGTGGAGGAAATATCGCCTTCGACCGTCTCCTGAATAATTTCCGCCTTGTTCTGTCCCCAAGCGAGCAACACGATGCGTTTCGCATTGCGTACCGTGGCGATGCCCATGGTAATGGCCTTTCTCGGAACATTGTCTATACCGAAAAAAGCGGGGCCGGCATCCACCCGTGTTATGTAATCCAGGGTAATGACCCGTGTACCCGAGTTGTAATGGGATCCCGGTTCGTTAAAACCGACGTGTCCCGTTCGG
>NZ_JBGTHY010000008.1:0-6812 GCF_041745955.1 Pricia sp. | reverse complement strand
GGTTACCTTTTGCCTGTTAGCGGGCGTTTTTTCCGCCTTTATCAACGACACGGCGGTAGTCGCCCTACTCCTACCCATAGCCTTGACGGTTTGCAGGGAGACGGGCATCAGCCCCGGAAAACTATTGATGCCCATCTCTTTCGCGGCCCTTTTTGGGGGTACCTGCACCCTGATAGGAACGTCGACGAACATTCTCGTCAGTAGCTACGCCAAAAAATTCGGATTAGAGGAATTCGGCATGTTCGAGTTCAGCGGGGCGGCCCTTTGCCTGCTGGTCGTAGGGTTCACGTATCTTTTTTTGGTGAGTCCGTTTTTGCTTCCCAAAAGCAAGGATAGCGAGCATCTAACAAAAAAGGCGGAAGAATATATTACGGAGCTTGAGGTAGAAAACGATTGTCCCGATAGTAACCGCACGGTCGTAAAATCACGGTTGGTAGAAAATTTTGAAGTGCGTATTCTTTCTATTTTAAGGGATGGTATCCTAAACCACCATGTAGGACCTGAAACCATACTGTTGGAAGGGGACATCTTAAAGGTCATTGTGCCGCCCGCAAGTTTCAACAGGCTTTTAGATGCGAAAGGATATCGTATTAAGGGAGACAAACGGGAGGAAACCGACCAAAAGGATGATGCCTATCGCTTGTACGAGATCATCTTACCCTTTGGCTCGTCGTTGACCGGAAGCTCCCTACAAACTTTAAAATTCAGTCAGAAGTATAATCTTTCGGTATTGGCCATCCGCCAAAGAAACGAAATCATAATGGACAAGCTGGCCCAAGTAGCCCTACGGGAAGGCGATATGATACTGGTACTAGGCAAACAGGAAGCCATCGATCGTCTCGAATCGCAAAAGCTTATAATTACCCTTTCCGAATACGACAAGAAGAGAATCAATTTCAAAAAAGCGATTCCCGCGATCCTCATCGGCATAGGGGTCATCTTGGTCGCGTCACTCAATCTGACCAGTATTTTGATCAGTGCGATGATCGGTGCGCTACTTATGATATTAACAGGGGTTCTAAAGCCCAACGAGGCCTATAAAGCGGTAGAATGGAAAGTGATTTTCATGATGGCCGGTGTACTCTCGATGGGGGCGGCCCTTGAAAAGACGGGCGGTGCGGAGCTCATTGCCCAATTTATAGAAACCAATCTGGGTCAATATGACCCGCGGATAACGCTGAGCATCATCTATCTGGTCTCGTTCGTTTCCACCAACCTGATTTCCAGCAAGGCAACGGCCGCTTTAATGGCACCGGTGGTCATTAGCCTCGCCGCGGCCATGGAAGTCAGTTATCGTCCTTTTTTGGTGGCGGTGATGTTCGCCTGTTCCCTGACCTTTATGACGCCAATGAGCTATCCGACGAATACCATGGTCTACGCGCCAGGCAATTATAAGTTCAACGATTTTCTCAAGTTCGGCACGCCCCTGAACCTTATAACTTGGGTAGTGGCTTCCTTTGTTATTCCGTATTTTTTTCCGTTTTGAGTCGGGATGTATCAAAAAGGGCATCCATAATGGATGCCCTTTGTAGCGTAATCAATTTCTTCTTCGACTATTTCAAGTCTTCCAAGGTCTTGATTTTGTTCAAATCGGTACGGATCTTCATTTGTTGATCGCGTATCAAAGTGGCAATGCTGCTGGGCAAGGTAGTATCTTCCAAGACCTCTTCATATTCTTCGACCGCCGATTTATCGCCTCGAATGGCTTCCTCCAACATCGATTCGTCATTGTCGCCCGAGAAAAACGCTTTTACGTCCATCCAAGTTCTGTGTATAGTTCCTCCAAAGGATCCATCGTCGTCGATTTTATCGTAGTTCGCAACGAGTTCCCTTTTCAACGAGTCGTTAAAGGATTTTCGATCTCTCGCCTTTTTCTCGAAATAGGATTTTAAGCTGATACTATCCGCATTTTCAGCGGCTTTTTTATACCCCTTTTCGGCATCCCTGTTCTTTTCTAATATTTCTTCCAATTGGTCGACCATCTCTTCGTGCTTCGTGCTCATAATAATTGTTTTTAAAGATTAATAGTATCGACAAGATATTTCAATTAAAATCATGGCCGGGATGCTATTGCACAATTTTTTGACACAAAACCTTACTTTGAAAAACAAATTATTGCTTTACGATAATCGAGCCACCAAATGTATCGTTCTCATTGACCGTCTCCGGATTTCCGTAAATTTCGATCGTTCCCCCGGCGGTGACGTTGGCGTCCACCACTTCCGATGCGTTGACCGTTCCGTTGCCGCCGGCGAAGATGGTAATTTCGGTCCGGTCGGTGGCAAGGTCCTTCGCATCATATTGGCCACCGCTTCTGATATTGACCTCTTGATTTTCGGCCGTACCGGAAATTTTGATTTCCCCGCCGGTTACGGCTTTCGAATCCAAATTTTTCGCGTTTACCTTGACAGTCAATTTTCCGCCTTCCTGAGTGCGCAGGGTTAAATATTTGGCTTCAAGTTCCTCCTCCGAAGTGATTTCGGCACCTTCGTTGGCATCGATGAGGCTCAGGGCCTCTGTGTGGTACAACATGACATTGGTCTCGTTACCGTCCAACATATTTTCGATTTCCATTTTGATGTTCAATCGTCCATTATCGTTACCGATAGAAACTTTTTCCACATCGTCGCCCGATACGACCGCCTGGTTTTTATCGCTCTTGACCAAGGTAACATTGATCTGATCGAAGACCTTGATCTCATCGAAGGATTCAAGGTCGATGCTAGTGTCGTTATCCTGCGACAGTGCTGGCAATACGGTCAGCAATACTGCAAGAAATGCTAATTTCAAGTTTTTCATCGTATAAATTTAAATGAATAAAAAGTGTTTCCAATATAATGGAACAAAACTACCGCTATGAATTTCGGTGGATTGCCCCTAAAAGTACATTTGTTGACCCTAAGGGACTTGTAAGCCATAAAATGGGTTGAGAGGAGGAGTAGCATTTTCCTTCGGGGTCAACGGAAACACCATTAAAGCACAAAATCCCCAATTCAGAAGTCTACATTTACGTCAATACAATTAATAACAGTCGTAGTGCTTGATGTATTGCACTGAAATTCAGCCAATATTTACATAGGATACGATGTTAGCGTTAAAAATTTGTTTAGGTTGATTGATGATGGTCCCGAACGCTTAGGAGGTATAGGACCGGGACCATTTTTCATTTATTTCCTATTCTATGAATATCTAAGTGAATATTTAACTAAAACCTTTATATTATGAAAGACATTATTTGGATTATCGTTGTACTATTGGTCGTCGGTTGGCTGATAGGATTTTTTGCCTTTCCGGCCGTAGGAGGTCTTATACATGCCCTGCTGGTCATCGCCGTGATCCTAATTATCTATAAAGTGGTAACGGGAAGAAGCGTTTAGTGAAACAGCGAAATTGATTTCTTAAGGGTTGTTTTCAAATAGGCATTGCCAGGGCGTTACGTTCTGGCAAACCTATTTATAGGAGAGCCCCAAATTCTTTGTACATTTAAAGGCATTTCAAGTGTCATATCCATATAAAATGAAGCCACCTAAATTTCGGGCTGGCTTGCACAACACATTCTATGATCGTTAAACGATTTCTCCAGTTTTTTGGCCTGGTTACGGTCCTGTTGACCCTGATACCGCTTATCGCCAAGCAATATTGGTGGATCGTGGTCTTCGATTTCCCCCATTTTCAGCTGACCGTTTTGACCCTTATTTCGCTGGTCGCGTTTTTTATACGCTTCGATATCCATTCCAAGTTCGATATGGTTTTCGTCCTAGTCCTTGCGGGCTGTTTTACCTTTCAACTGATTAAGATCTTTCCGTACACGCCCTTGGCCGACTATGAGGTATTGCCGCCGGAGTCTTCGGATAAGGAGCGTATGTTGAGCCTATATACCGCCAATGTTTATCAGGCCAATGAAAAAACGGCCGTCTTGCTCCAGGAAATCCAAAGGTACGATCCCGATATCGTGGTATTAACGGAGACCAATTCGCAATGGACGGAAATCCTAATTAAAAATTTGGACGCCGACTATACCGAACAGATTTCGATTCCCCTAGAGAACACCTATGGCATGTGGGTCTGCTCAAAATTCCCCTTGTTCGATTCCAACGTACGATATATGATCGACGATAGCATTCCCTCCATCCACACCAAGTTGATCCTGCCCAAGAACGACACACTTCAATTGATCGCCATTCATCCCAGACCGCCCTTGCCAAGTCATAATCCCAAATCCACCGGCCGCAATGCGGAGCTGATGAAGACCGCCGAACTTGCGCGCGCGTCGAATTATCCGGTCATCGTAACGGGCGATTTCAACGATGTGGCCTGGTCCGGTACGACCGAGCTTTTTCAGCAAATTAGCGGACTGCTCGACATAAGACAGGGTCGCGGCTTTTACAACACCTATCATGCCGAATATCCCCTTGTCCGTTGGCCGCTGGACCACATCTTTATTTCGCCCGAATTCAGGAACGTTGTTGTGGAACTGGGCCAAAATATAGACTCCGACCACCTGCCGATCTACGTCAAGCTGAGCTTTGAACCTGAAGGTAAGGAGAAGCACACCATACCCGTGCCAACCCAAGAGGAAACCGAGAGGGCCGATGAAATGATCCGCAGGGGAAGGTTGGCCAATTAGAACTACCGCGAGTCCTACATCCGAGGTATCTCCCAAAATTTCGGCCAAAAGCAAATTCCAAAATTCACAAAAGAAAACATTAGTGAGGATTTATCAACTAAAATGAAGTCATCATGAGCCATAAGAATAATCCCATATCAAACAGGGATTATGATGACGGATTATGATAACAATGATGACGCCTTTTACGCCAACGACCGTTTTCAGCGGCCCAACTAAAATTTATTTACCCCAGAAGCATTTGAAAATTTAGTATACATCTTAAAATTAGATTGTCGTGAAAAGGATCAGAAAAATTTTAAGCATGTTGGCCGTGTCGAATACGGATTCGATTCAAAGGCTTTCTTGGGCATATCGGAACGTTATTGCCGGCGTATCTTTTTAGCATCAAATTATTATTGTATAGGACACGATTAGGGCTCGCAATCAGGCTATATTAAGGTATAGGGTTAGTGGGTGATAATATGGGTTCAAAGAAAATGAATCTTAAACCTGATTATCCACTGTCGACCTTAAATTTTTTTATAAACTTTTAAAACATAAATATTATGAAAATGCGAATCACTCAATTTTTTACATTGGCGGCAGCGCTGATTTTTTTCAACTTTTCTGCCTCTGCACAGTCGAGTAACGACGCCATACTTAGCAAGGTCGAAAGTCCGAAGAAATACACTACGTTTCAACTGATTTCGATGGACAAGGAGCTTTCCACCTTTGCCAATTTGGTCATTTTATCGGGCCTGGCTCAATCTATGCAGATGACCGACGGTCACACGCTTTTCGTACCTACCAATGATGCGTTCAACGATATGACCATCGAACGGTTTACGGAGTTGACAGATCCGAAAAATTCTACGGAACTTGTCGCTTTTGTCAAGCATCATGTTATGCCCACAAAGCAAATGATGGTAGCCTTTGATGACGGCCAGGTAATTACGACACCGGATGAAAATGAGATTGCCGTTGATCAAGATTCCTATGACAACGTCTTTATCAGTGGATCCAAAATAATCAAGTCCGATATAGCAGCTTCGAACGGGGTCATCCATATTGTGAACGGGGTGATCGATCCGAGTTCCGATATATTGTAATCGTAAGTGTCAGGCCTTTTAGGCCAGGCACTTTAGTAAGTGCTAAAAATACAGAAAAAGCCATGCGGGATACGTTTCCTGTCATGGTTTTTTTTTGGAAAATACCCGGGATACCGCTCTAGCCTTTTTCAATTTGGGAACCTACGGTCGCTACCGCGTCCCTAATGCTTTCCTGTAGCATCTTGATGGAATGGGCCTTGGTCAAAAAGTGCGCGGCACCGAGTGCTAGAGCTTCCTCTTTTTCCCGTTCGTGGGAAGAGGTGGTATAAATGATAACGGGTATATCTTTCAATTTCTCCTTTTTCTTTAGTTCCCGAAGGCAGGTCATTCCGTCCATTCGAGGCATATTGAGATCCAAGAAGATAAAATCGGGCGGTTTTTTTGTTTCCTTTTGCAGTTGATGCAGCGCGTCTTCCCCGTCCGACGCGCTCATGCACGTATGCGAGGGATCGATATTGCTTACGGCGTACTGAAAAAAGTCGATGTCGTCGGGATCGTCGTCGATGATCATAAAGTTTAGGCGGGTTGTCATTATTTTTGGGATTCGTATTTCGCAATGTATGAAAAAAATAGTAATTTTCACCGGCCATCCGCCATCCGCCATCCGCCATCCGCCATCCGCTAAACCCTAGCTTTTTCGGCCCTCACCGTACGTCCCTACCCTCTGAAAAATCCTTTCGACTATAAAAACAAATGTGCTTTTTTGCCTAAAAATTAATCCATACCTTTCATGAATGTCCAAAACGGCTTCCCAATACACAGCAAATGGCTACAGAAAAAGAACAGGAACCGTATCCCTTGGTCGGCATCGGGGCTTCGGCCGGGGGTATCGCATCCTTTAAAAAATTCATTTCCGCTATTCCCGAAGACTCCGGAATGGCCTATATTCTCGTGCAGCACCTTGCCCCATCGCACGAAAGCATCCTGCCCGAACTCTTGGCCAAGGTAACGAACATCCCGGTACAGGAAATCACCGATGAATGCCATATCGACCCGAACCATATTTATGTAATCCCGGAAAACAAGATGTTGGAGGTCACCGACCATGAGTTTCGATTGCTGCCCCGTGACAGGAACGTGCACAACATGCCCAT
>NZ_JBGTHY010000007.1:0-9759 GCF_041745955.1 Pricia sp. | reverse complement strand
ATCGTGGATCAATTGGGTGATGTGCATGATCGAAGATTCGAAAACCCCGTGGGTGGAAGGATAGGTGACCATCAGCGCCGCCAGATGGTCGGAATGTTTCGCCACTTTTTCCTCCAAGTCGGCCACATCTATATTTCCTTTTTCGTCGGTCTTGGTTACCACTACTTGCATACCGGCCATAACGGCGGAGGCGGGGTTCGTACCATGGGCCGATGCGGGAATGATACAGATATTGCGGTGGGCTTCATCTCGCGACTCGTGATAGGCGCGTATGACCATTAGTCCCGCGTATTCGCCCTGTGCCCCGGAATTAGGCTGTAACGAAGTGCCCGCAAAACCGGTAATGGTCGTCAGATCTTTGGCCAGTTCCGTTAAAACGATTTGATAGCCTTCCGCCTGTTCGATAGGAACGAAGGGATGTATATTCCCCCAACGCGTCATACTCAGCGCGAACATTTCAGAGGCCGCGTTCAGTTTCATGGTGCAGCTTCCCAAGGGAATCATGGAGTGGTTAAGGGATAGATCTTTGCGCTCTAATTTCTTGATATAGCGCATAAGTTCGGTTTCGGAATGGTAGGAGTTGAATACCTTGTTTTGAAGGTAATTCGCTTTGCGCTGAACGTTTTGCGCTATGGCGCTTTCTTGGGATAAGGTATCGATGGTTTCGGCATCCTTTCCAAGGGCTTTCGAAAAGATGGAAACGATCTGGTTGAGGTCCTTCAGTGAGGTTGCTTCGTTTACGGCGATGGAAACCGTGTCTTCATCCACATATAAAAAATTGACCGCATGTTTCTCGGCGACAGGGCGTAGTGCCTTCGCATCAGTTTTGACCGTAGTCGTATCGAAATAGGAGGTGTTAATTTGGTACAGGCCTAATTTCTCGAGGGCCTCCGTCAGTGTGACCGCAGTCGAATGTACCTTTTTGGCGATATATTTCAATCCTTCAGGACCATGGTAGACCGCGTACATACCGGCCATCACCGCCAAGAGTACTTGCGCCGTGCAGATGTTCGAGGTCGCCTTATCGCGTTTGATGTGTTGTTCACGGGTCTGTAAGGCCATCCGCAGGGCGGGTTTGCCATCGACATCTTTGGTAATGCCGATAATTCGACCGGGAATGTTCCTTTTGTAGGCTTCCCGAGTCGCAAAAAATGCGGCATGGGGTCCGCCATAGCCCAAGGGGATGCCAAAACGCTGCGTGGTGCCGACCACCACATCGACGCCCCATTCTCCTGGGGGTGTTAGCAAGACTAAACTCAAAATATCCGCGGCCACTGCCGTTTTGATATCGTTTTCCTTTGCTTTTGCAACGAAATCCGCATAATCGTTTACCTGTCCATGTTTTCCGGGATATTGCAGTAAAGTCCCGTAAAAATCGTTTCCGAAGGTGAATTCCAAATGGTCGCCGACCACCAGTTCGATGCCCAGCGGCGTCGAGCGTGTTTTTAAAAGGGAAAGCGTCTGGGGCAAAACCGCTTCGGATACAAAGAATTTTACAACATCGTTTTTCTTTTGATCACGACTGCGCACATCGAACAGCATGGTCATGGCCTCGGCCGCTGCGGTACTTTCGTCCAACAACGAGGCATTGGCCAGTTCCATACCGGTAAGGTCCGATACCACGGTCTGAAAATTGAGAAGGGCTTCCAGTCTACCTTGCGCGATTTCCGCTTGATAGGGCGTGTATGCCGTGTACCATCCGGGGTTTTCCAAAATATTTCTTTTGATTACGGAAGGGGTGAGGCTTTCGTGATAGCCCAATCCGATATACGAACGGAACAACTGGTTCTTTTCGGACAACTCTTGCATGTGTGCCAGAAATTTGTGTTCGCTCATCGGAGCCTCCAGATTCAATGGTTTTTTCAATCGAATGCCTTCGGGAAGGGTCTCAAAAATCAGCTGGTCCAAACTCTCGGTACCGACGGTTTCGAGCATGTGCCGAAGATCTTCGTTCTTGATGCCGATATGGCGCGTTGCAAATTCATCTGTTCTCATACAATAGGGTTGAAAGGAGTTGCGAAATTAAGGATTTATAGTCTGAAAACCGTCAGATTTCCGTTGTATGGGATTAAAGTTTTTAACCGAAAACGGTACTTATTAACGGTTTCCCTACATTTGTTCAATGCCGATTTTACGCCGCCTTTTCGATTTTTATCTCGATGCCAGCATCCATGTTTCCTTTGCCATTCTGGCATTGGTCCACGTCACCTGCCTAACCTTGAACATTTCCGTCGATACCCATCTTTGCTGGTTTCTATTCTTTGGATCGATCGCTTGTTATAATTTTGTGAAATACGGGGTCGAGGCGGAGAAGTATATTTTGGCGGCGGATCCGCATCAAATGCACATACAATGGGCAAGTTTCCTAGCCTTGGGTTTTGCGCTTTACCATGGCTATTTTTTAAGTATGCAGGTTTACATTGTAATCGCCGGTCTGGTCGTATTGACGGGCCTCTATGCCATTCCCGTGCTCCCTCGGACAAAGAACCTGCGGAGTTTAGGCGGACTGAAAATTTTTGTGGTTGCGATGGTGTGGGCGGGAGCGACCGTAATTCTGCCGGTAATCGCAGCAGGGGAATCCATTTCTTGGGATGTTCAGATCGAAACCTTACAACGTTTTCTTTTGATTTTGATTTTGCTGGTGCCCTTTGAGATTCGCGATCTGGCTTACGATAGTCCGGAATTAAGAACCTTACCACAACGCTTTGGAATAACCGGGACCAAGATTATCGGGGCCTGCGCCATACTGCCTTTTTTTTTGCTGACACTACTGAAGGACACGGTCAGCCGGACCGAACTGATGGCCAATGGTGTGCTTTGCTTGATTTTGGGGATGCTGATCTGGACTACGAAGAAGAATCGACACCGGTATTATGCATCCTTCTTGGTTGAGACGGTTCCTATTTTTTGGTGGGTACTCGTTGGTCTCTAAAGGAATTGTTTGGTAAGGCATGGTCGGTCCGTATTAAGTCAAAGGTAGCCGTGGGATAATCCAACGGAAAATCCTTTATGATCCTTCCTTTAAAACGGCCTTCATTTTACGCTTATCCTCTAGGGTTAGGCTATGAAGATTGGCCTTTTGGCAGAGTGCCGTAAGTTTGGTATTCCGTTTAGAAAATGCCGGACAATTTTTACATAGTAACAGATGGAACTTCAGTTTCATCTTTTCCATAAATGTCGCTTCCCGGTATTGGGTCTTATTACAGATAAGGGCAGCTTTTTCACAAGAAATCGTCATGTTTGGAACCAGTTTTGGTTTAGGCAGCCCATCAAGGCCGTTCTCGCCCTATGGATCATTACCCATAAATTAGACGGGTTAATATCGAGTTCATTACAAATAGTTTCAGTATCCATATCCTGTATGGTTTTCATAGTAAAGACCAAGGCCTGTTTTTTGGGTAATTTGGCGATGCACGAATGAATGGCCCGCCCTAGTTCTTGGGTCTCTATAGCGTTGTTCTCAAAAGTACTGAAGGGATCTGCAACTTGTTCTTCAAGCCAATCGCCTTGCGCATCGATGCGCGCACTATAGTCCATTCGCACTTCGGCCCTGCCCTTTTTGGAATTGGTTTTGCGGTAATGGTCGATGACCTTCCGTTTTAAAATGGCGATGAGCCAGGTGCGTTCTGCCGCATCCCCCTTGTAATTCTTAGCTGATTTGAGGCCGGCCAAAAACGTTTCCTGTACCAAATCTTTGGCAACTTCGACATCGTTTACCCGGCCTATCGTATAGTTGAAAAGATAATCGGCGTAAGAATCGATCCATTTTTCCGGATTCAGTACGTGCTCGGTCATTTTGTTTTTGTCATCTTCAAAGGTAAACGATTTTGACATAACGATTTGCATGCCATTTTGATCACTACTTTTTAATTGTATTGCCGCCATAATTTTTACTTTTGGATGAAATGAGTCGCCATGAAGTGTTGTATTGTAGGTCTACTACTGCTTGTAGTTTCCATGGGCTTTGCCCAAATTACTGAAAAATCTATCACAGAATTTTCACGGAAAGATGCCAATACCGGGATATTGATAGATGTCCGCACTCCCGAGGAATATGTGGTAGGCCATGTAGAAACGGCTGTGAACGCAGATTGGTTCGCAGCGATAAAATTTAAAGCAATTTATCCGCGACTTCCTTCCAATTGTTCACCCGCTCGAAGCCATTGGTGTTCATATTATGGGGGGACGTAAATAGTAAGGTCCTACCCTCGAATTCGGTCAGATTATAGCTTCTGTCATCGATAAGGATATCCCCTTTTAAAATGTGCTTGTGTCCGCATAAGATACGTCGTTGCCAAGGGATGAACGGAAAATGTTCATCGAGCCATTCGGACTTTTCCTCAAGGGAATTGGGAAACTGCATAGCGGCCGAGGCGATGTAGACTTCATAGTTGTCGTTCAGTTCTTTTAACACGGAGCGACTGTCGGCAATAGGGTTCAAGTCGCGAAAGAAGCCGCGGTTACGGGCGTGGTTCCGTACACTGGTCTGCCTGTTTTCGGGCACGGTATGCCAAACCTCTTTTCCCATACAGGTTTCAAGGGTGAGACATTCATTGTACTCACGGTTATAAATTTCGACATGTGCACCATAGGTGTCCGCCATAACCTCGTCCATATCAACAAATAGAATCATAGTCGTTATTTTTTGCGAAGGTCGGGAATAAGGGGCTAATGCAAAAAGAATTCCAGAGACTTATTGATACCTTAACCTGTGGAAGCTTGTGGATGGATTCGGCGCGGGCCATAAAAAAAGAGGGCGTCCCCACGCCCTCTTTAGTCGTTAAAAAAAATTACTTTGATATAACCTTTTTAACCTACTTATGAACAACAAATGTAGGAGAATAAATTTGTATTTCATAATCTTTTTCGCAAATTTTTTGACTCATTTGTAAGTATTCGTGTCAGTGATTTTCAAATAATCCTGCTCTCTTCAAAAGGGCTTCCACCTTGGGTTCGGCGCCCCTAAAACGTTTGTAAAGTACCATCGGATTTTCCGTACCGCCTTTTGAGAGCACATTATCCTTGAATTTTGTGGCGACCTCTTTATTAAAGATACCTTTTTCCTTAAAATAGGCGAAGGCATCGGCATCGAGCACTTCTGCCCATTTGTAGCTGTAATATCCGGAGGAATAACCGCCCTGAAAGATATGGGCGAAGGCCGTAGTCATACAGGTTTCCGAGGTTTCGGGATACAGTTTAGTACCTTCGAAAGCAAGGTTCTCATTGGTCTTGACATCGGTGATATTGGAGGGGTCTGTACCGTGCCATGACATGTCTAACAATCCGAAACTTAATTGGCGGAGGGTTTGCATACCTTCTTGAAAGGTGGCCGAGTCCTTAATTTTTTTGATAAGTTCCATGGGAATGGGGGCATCGGTCTTATAATGGGTGGCGAAGAGCTCAAGTGCCTCTTGCTCGTAACACCAGTTTTCCATCACCTGACTGGGCAGTTCGACAAAGTCCCAATAGACCGAAGTGCCTGATAGGCTCGGATACAAGGTGTTGGCCAGCATACCATGTAGGGCATGACCGAATTCGTGGAACAACGTGGTTACTTCGTTAAAGGTTAAGAGGGATGGTTTGGTGGAGGTACTACGCGTAAAATTGCACACATTCGAAATATGGGGACGTACGTTCTCTCCGTCCTTTTTATATTGCGGTTTGTAGGATGTCATCCATGCACCCCCACGTTTTCCCTTTCGGGGATGAAAGTCCGCATAGAAAAGGGATAAAAAATTATTCGTGTCGTCGTAAACCCGATAGGTCTTGACCTCTTCATGGTAGGTATCGATATCCGATACTTCTTCAAAGCGGAGTCCGAACAGTTTTTCGGCCACTTTAAAAACGCCCGCAATTACATTTTCAAGTTTGAAATAGGGTTTCAACTTTTCGTCATCGAGGTCGAACAGTTTTTGTTTCAGTTTTTCGGAGTAATAGCTGCCGTCCCATTTTTCGAGCCGGTCGATACCATCGAGTTCTTTAGCAAAATCTTCGAGTTGTTTAAACTCCCGTTCTGCGGCGGGTTTGGCCTTATGTAAGAGTTCGTTGAGAAATTCGCGTACTTTTTCCGGAGTCTCCGCCATACGCTCCTCCAAAACGAAATGGGCATGGGTCTCGTAGCCCAATACATTGGCTCTTTCATGGCGTAGATTGGCGATTTTCAGTACGTTTTCTTGGTTGTCGAGCGCGTCGCCGTGAAAACCCTTGCTGGCAAAGGCCAAGGAAAGTTCTTTCCGCAGTTCGCGATTTTCGGCATATTTCATAAAGGGGATGTAGCTCGGGTGGTCCAAGGTCAACAGCCATCCTTCTTTGTCTTTCGATTCGGCCAATTGTGTGGCCGCCTCCTTTTCGCCCTCGGGCAGGCCATCAACATCGGCTTCGTCCGTTAGGTGCATTTCGTATTTATTGGTTTCCGCCAGAATATTTTCTCCGAACGTCAGTTTGAGTTTTGAAAGTTCCGCATCGATTTCCCGTAGACGTTTCTTTTTATCCTCGGATAGGTTGGCCCCGTTTCGGCTGAAGCTTTTATACTTTTTCTCCAATAAGGTCTGCTGTTCGGGGGATAGGTTCAATGCATCCTTTTGATCGTACACTGATTTTATCCTCTGGAACAAATCAAGGTTAAGCGTAATATCATTACTGAATTCTGAGAGTAGGGGCGAGACCTCCTGCGCTATTTGTTGGATATCTTCGTTCGTTTCGGCGGAATTCAGGTTAAAGAAAACGCTTGATACACGGTCCAACTGTTGTCCTGCAAACTCCAAGGCTTCGATGGTGTTTTCGAATGTTGGGGCATCGAGATTATCTATAATTGCGTCGATTTCGGCTCTGGCATTTTCAATGGCCCGTAGGAAGGCAGGTTTGAAATGCTCGTTTTTTATTTGGGAAAATGGCGCGGTATCGAATTTTAAGAGTAGGGGGTTCATTAAGGGAGTTTATGAGTTTAAATGGGTTTCTTTAGTTAGAGGTTACGAGTTAGGGTTTCATAACCCTGAATTCTCAACTCATGATTTTTTTACTTCATACTATTTACCGATTTCGCTCCTTCGATAACTTGTGTCTTCAAAGCTTCTTTATAAGCAATGATTTTATCGAGAACGGATGTATCGGAAGTCCCAATGATCTGCGCGGCAAGAATCCCTGCGTTTTTGGCGCCGTTCAAGGCTACGGTGGCCACGGGAACACCGCCCGGCATCTGTAGAATGGAGAGTACGGAATCCCATCCGTCGATGGAGTTGCTGCTTTTTACGGGCACACCGATAACCGGCAATGGGGTCAACGCGGCTACCATGCCCGGTAAATGCGCCGCGCCCCCGGCGCCTGCGATGATTGCGGAGTATCCCTTTTTATGTGCGTTTTTGCCGAATTCGAAAAGTTTTTCGGGAGTTCGGTGGGCGGAGACGATATCGACATCGACTTCGATGCCGAATTCCTTCAATATATCGATGGCGTCCTGCATTACGGGCATATCGCTGGTGCTGCCCATTACAATGGCTACTTTTTTCATATGTATTTGCTTATCACTTTAATGGTCTCCTTCACCTGTTGTGCAATCCTTCTCGCTTCATCAACATTCTCGTTAACTATGGTCACATGTCCCATTTTCCGAAAGGGGCGGGTCTGTTTTTTGCCATAAATATGAGGGGTTACGCCTTCCATCCCCAATATATCCTCCATATTTTCATAAACTACATCGCCGGTATGGCCTTCCGCGCCGACCAGATTGACCATGATGCCCGCGACTTTACTTTTCGTATCGCCCAAGGGTAGATCGAGAATGGCCCTAATATGCTGCTCGAACTGATTAGTATAGCTGGCCTCGATACTGTAATGCCCGCTATTATGGGGGCGTGGTGCCACCTCGTTGACCAAAATCCTATCATCGTTGGTCTGAAAAAGCTCTACCGCCAAAAGTCCGACATGTTTAATCTTATCGGCCACCAGTAAGGCTATTTCCTGCGCCTTTTGGGCTACTTTGGCATCTATTCGAGCGGGACAGATAACATACTCCACCTGATTGGCCTCGGGGTGGAATTCCATTTCGACCACGGGGTAGGTCTTTACCTCGCCACTCACGCTTCGGGCGACGATAACGGCCAGTTCGTGCTTGAAATCAATCATTTCTTCGGCGATACACTCCCCATCGGGCAATCCGTTCAGGTCATCCAGTTTTCGTACCACTTTTACGCCTTGGCCGTCATAGCCGAAACGGGCGGCTTTCCAGATGAAGGGAAAATCCATCCCGCCATTGGCGATACTGTCCTCTATCTCACTTTTGTAGGCAAAACGGTGGAACACGGCGGTCGGTATCCCCTTATCCACATAAAAAAGCTTTTGTTGGGCCTTGTTCTGTATGATGCGAAGGGCTTTGGTCGGGGGATAGACTTTTGTGCCTTCCCCTTCCAACTTTTCCAAGGCATCCACATTGACGTTCTCGATTTCTATGGTGAGCACATCCACCTTTTTTCCAAAGTTGTACACGGCGTCGAAATCCATCAGCTCTCCCAGTACGAATTCGTTACAGGCGATTTTGCACGGGGCCTCCTCTGAAGCATCCATCACGACGGTATGGATATCGAATTTTCGGGTTTCGTAGAGCAGCATCTTGCCCAATTGGCCACCGCCTAAAATCCCTAACTTAAAATCCGAAGAAAAATAGCCCTTTGACTTTTGCATTGACATAGGTTGTGTTGTTGTTACAAAAATACGCCGAATTCCCAAAACGTGGCCTGCGCTATATAAAAAGCAAAATCAAAACGCTATATTTGGCTTTTTCCAAAATTCGACACGTGATACAGCTCCACGATAAACATTTTAAACCTTTTTTGAGCGAGGCACAGATTCAGGCCGCCGTTAAAAGCGTTGCAGGAAAGGTGGCCGCCGACTACAAAAACGAAACCCCTATTTTCGTCGGGGTACTCAATGGGTCTTTTATGTTCGTTTCCGATTTTTTAAAGGCCTATCCACATCCATGCGAGGTATCGTTCGTTAAACTCAGTTCGTACCAGGGTCTTACGTCAACAGGTATCGTCGAAACTTTACTCGATGTTTCGGAAGACATCGAGGGTAGGAGCGTGATTATTTTGGAGGATATTATTGACACCGGCCGTACCTTAAAAGAGCTGGTGCATCTATTTTCCAATACCAACGTAAAGGAGTTCAAGATTGCGAGTCTTTTCTATAAATCGGAAATCTATAATGGGGAATATGCCATCGATTATTGGGGGATAGAAATACCCAACAAGTTCATCGTAGGGTATGGATTGGATTACAAAGAATTGGGCCGTAACTTGAGGGAGGTGTACCAACTAAACCATAAACATATGATCAATCTCGTGCTGTTCGGGAAACCGGGTGCCGGAAAAGGTACGCAAGCGGAATTCTTGAAGGAAAAGTACAACCTAAAACATATTTCTACCGGCGATCTGTTCCGCTATAACATTGAGAACGAGACCGAACTCGGTAAGTTGGCCAAATCGTACATGGATTACGGCAATCTTGTACCCGATGACGTGACCATAAAGATGCTCGAGGAAGCTGTAAATACCAATCCCGATGCCAGCGGGTTTATCTTTGATGGATTCCCCCGTACCACCGCACAGGCCGATGCCTTGGATTCCTTGTTGGAATCGAAGGATATGAAAATCGATGCCACCATTGCTTTGGATGCCCATGATGAGGTGCTGATACAACGTTTGTTGGAGCGTGGAAAAATTAGCGGCCGTACCGATGATCAAGACGAGAGCAAAATCCGCAATC
>NZ_JBGTHY010000006.1:0-7283 GCF_041745955.1 Pricia sp. | reverse complement strand
AAATAGCTTGGGGTAAAACTATTGTCCCAACCGGAATTCGCTGTAAAACTCGGGTTATCCTTCAACAATTCGTTGGATAGTACGACACCCAAACGAAACGAAGAATATGGACTGATAGGCTCAAAAACACCCGTAACGGTCACGTGCAAGGAATCATCTGCTATTAAGGTCTCCCCTACGGGGTTCTTTTCCCCGAAAATCTTTTGGCTCACCCTATCCGTTAAGATAATGGAATATTTCTTCTTGAGGGCCGTCTTTGAATCCCCGTATTTTAGGGGCAACGAGAATACCTCAAAAAAATCGGTGTCCACATAGTCGTTCCGTTCCTGCAGTTCTGATTCGCCGTGTTCCAACCACATATTTCCCCACCCATGCACATGGGTGCCCGCAATAACCTCTGGAGACGATTTTATGATTTCATCCAATAAGGGAAACACATTGTCATTGAAACTATGGCCGTTAGTCCGTGTCGTTTTCAAGTAATAAATGTGCTCTTGACCTTCTAAATTCGAATCTGCAGTATAATAGGCGTATACGGAGAAAATCAAGGTCAGTACGCTCCCGATCCCGATGCTCAGTCCAAGAAGGTTCAGCAGGGAGAGCAACCTGTTTTTCCAGAGGTTGCGGAGGGATAGTTTTAGGTGGTTTCTTAGCATGATGTTTATAATCTTTGAATTATATCAAGACTATTTTCATGCCATCTTTTCAACTACCTTATTATTAGTGTTTTACGAGATATTTGATTTAAACAATATTGTTGTTGTGTAAAATATTTTTACAGGCACTGTACAATATATTGACACTCTGCTTAAGCCGATCCGATACAAATTTTTTCACATCGTTCAGCGCAAAGAAATCCACTTCGTACTCATCCAACGGGAGCATTACATTTCACTGTGATTTAGTGACGTATAGCTTTCGGCGGCCATTATATTTTGTTCGAAGATAAGCCCTAAAAATTGGGGTTTATCTCTAAGTAACATATAAAGGAATCAACTTGGTGATTTTTTCTTAAGGCCGGGGCGGTTCTTTTTTGCGGGTCTGCCGCCCATTGATCAGGATTTGGCCAATATTACTGTTCAGGTTCATAATCGCGCTGAAAAGAATATTAGAATCGACGATGATTTTATCCATCGAGTCCAGTTTCTTTTTTGAATTTGTCCAATCTGCCCTTTTTGGCCTCTTTTAACAGCAGGTCCAGATTTTTTTCTGTGGCCTTTGATTTTGAGGTAAGTTCCTCATATCTCAAATAGTCCAAAATGGATTGAATCTTGGAGGCTTTGTTACCAGCGGAAAATCTTACTAGGATTTCGTTGTTCTGTCTTTCGACTATCATCTTTTTTATTTCAAATTTAGCGAATATTTCTCAAATGAGGTCATAGGGTTGCCCACGGCTTTTTCCGATTTTTTTGGTTTGGTTCAACTTTCTATTCTAGACACAAGGAGGCCTCTTGTGTCGGCAACACACTTCGACAAGCTCAGTGCACCGACATGCAGATACTTTTATCACTCCGCCCGCAAACTCTTCACCGGGTTCGCACTCGCCGCCTTCACCGCCTGAAAGCTTACTGTTAAAAGCGCAATACAGATTGCGGCAAGACCGGCAAGGGCAAACACCCACCAGTTGATCTCGATGCGATAGGCAAAACTTTCCAGCCAACGATGCATCCCCCACCATGCGAAGGGTATGGCCAATACTATGGAGACCAACACCAATCGCATGAAGTCTTTCGACAGTAACTGCACGATTCCCGTAACGCTGGATCCCAGCACCTTGCGTACACCAATTTCTTTCCGGCGTTGCTCCGCGGTATAGGCAGAAAGACCGAACAAGCCCAGACAGGAAATGATGATGGCTAACAAGGCAAAGATTTGAGAAAGGCTGCCCACCAGTTTTTCATTTTTGAACATGGCGTTAAAGGCATCGTCCACAAATTCATATTCAAAGGGAAACGCAGGATTGTATTTTTTCATAACCTCTTCAATAGCGGCCAGGGTTTTGGGCACTGCAAAACCAGGTTTGGCCCTTACATACATGAAATTTGCATAGTCAGGATTGTTGAAAAACAATACAGGTTCACTTTTGCCGTACATATCACCGTACAAATAATCCTGTACAACTCCGATAACGGTGCGAGTTCTTACCCCCGACTAATCGTCTTGCCCACAGCACTTCGAGCACCCATCATTTTGGCTAGGGACTGTGAAATCATGACATTGGAACTATCCGAAGCGACGTTTTCGCCAAAGCCCCTACCATCAACGATTTTCATGCCCGCAGTTTCCAAAAAATTAGAACTGATGTGTCTAAAGGAAATAAGTACATCTTCTGTATTTGTGCCGCCTTGCCATTCAAAACCTGAACCATCGTTACCACTGGAAAGTATTTCGGAATTGTTAAGTGCTACGTTTTCAATCATGCCCGAAGCAATCATGTCCTGTTTAATAGGGTTGAAATTTTTAACCATATCACCATTTACATTCATTTTGATGAGATTCTCTTTTTGATATCCCATATCCCGGCTTTTTACATGCCGCACCTGCTGGTAAACGATAATGGTGCTGATGATAAATATGATGGAAACGCCAAATTGGGCTACTACCAGTCCTTTTCGAATCAGGGTTGCAGTACCATCTTTGGTGTTTACACCCTTTATTATTTCAACGGGTTTGAACGAGGATAAATAAAGAGCCGGATACCACCCCGCAAGCAGTCCGCAAATGAGGGTAATACCCAACAGGGGTAGTACATGTAGCGGGTCAAATAACCGAAGTTCAATCTGTTTTTCCACAATAACGTTGAACTGTGGCAAAAGCATTATTAGCAAGAGGATACTAACCGTTGCTGCAATAGATGCGGTAATCATGGCCTCGGCCATAAATTGAGAAATCAAACTTTTTCTACCGGACCCCAGTACTTTTCGCACTCCTACTTCTCTGGCCCGTTTTTCGCTTCTTGCGGTGGATAGGTTCATGAAATTGATACAGGCAATCAATAGGATGATTAGAGCGATAAGCGTAAACAGGCGTACATAGGTGATTTGACCCCCTACTTTTTTCCCTCCTTCAAATTTGGATCGTAGGTGCCAATCTTTCATAGGATGCAAAAAAGCGTACGTTTGGGCCTGCTCGATCTTTGAAGGAATCATTTTTCGCACTTTGGCCTCTACTTCATCAAAGTCCGCTCCGGGAGCCAATTCTACAAAGGTGTCCGTAAAATTACTGCCATATTCCTGCATCCATTCCACACCTGAAGAATAGCGCTCAAACGGAGCCAGCCAGTCGAAACCGAAGCTTACGTTCCGGGGCAAATTTTTAACAACTCCGGTAATAACATAGTTATCGGTATTGTCTACCCGGAGCACCTTATTCAAAACGGGGGTGTTGCTTCCGAATAGATCCGATACGGTTTTTTGCGTCAACACTATGGCATCCGGGCGGTCAAAGGCAGTTTTTCCATTTCCTTCCACAAACTGGAGACTGAATATTTCAAAAAAATCGGCATTGGCATATCTTCCCCTTCTATTGACAGCATTATCGTCTTCCGTAAAAAGCAAGTTTTGGGGAGATGTTGCTGCCGACCTTACAATCTCGGGTATTTCAGCTTTTAAGTCTCGGGCCAAAAGCATCGGTGTTGAATAGAACGTACGCCATTCCCCTTCATAATTTTGATTGGTCGGCACATAATAAACCACATCTTGTTTGGGAAAAACGCTATCAAAATTTACTTCGTCCTCGACCTAAAGCAAAATCAGGCTGGCACAGGTTATACCAATGGCGAGCCCAAAAATATTGAGGGCACTGTAGCCTTTGTTCTTCCATAGGCTTCGCCAAGCGATTTTTAGATAGTTTTTTAGCATGTTTCTGGTTTTTTATTTTTTTCACTCCCCCTTTTTCACTCCGTCCGCAAACTTTTCACCGGGTTGGCCAAAGCCGACTTTAGCGACTGAAAACCTACCGTAAAGATGGTAATAATCAAGGCAAAACCACCTGCCAGCAAGAATACCCACCACTGAACATCGATGCGATATGTATAGGCTTCCAACCAGCGATTCATAAAGTAATAGGCCACCGGGGTCGCTATTACAAAAGCGACAAGTACCAGTTTTAGAAAGTCTTTGGTCAGTAACCGTACTACCGAACCGATACTCGCCCCCAACACCTTTCGGATACCGATTTCCTTTTTCTTTTGCTCTGCGACATACGATATCAGACCGAAGAGGCCGAGGCAACTGATGAGAATGGCGATGATGGTGAACACCATGGAAATATTTCCCAGGCGTTTTTCCTCCTCATACATTTTACCTACCTCCCGATCCATAAAAGCATAGGTAAAGGGCACGTTGGTCACCGTCGATTTCCAGATTTGTTCCAATTGCCCTAAAAGTTGTTCGTAGTTGGTATTTTCAGTACGGAGTACCATCCAATTAAGACGGCTTGATTTGTAGAGTACCAAAGGCTCGATCGCGGTTTTGAAATCGGCGAAGTGAAAATCTTCGGCTACGCCCACAATCTCGAATTCCATGGTTTCATCCCCTCGGGTATTCAAAATTTTTGTGCCCAATGCATTTTCAGGATCGATATCAAGGTATTTTAAAACGGATTCGTTTACGACTATCTGCATCTCGTCGCCTTCGCGAAGTTCCCGGCCCTTCAACATATGGATTTTCATGGTTTTGAAATAATCCTCGCTTATGGCGTTGTTCTGTATGTTAATGGCCTTTTCAGGATCTTTTCCCGGGAGGTAGAGGTTGAAATCGTTTAACACCCTTTCCGCTGGGGAATAACGGAATCTGGCAACGTCCGACACTCCGGATACTCCTAAAAACTGTGATTTGAGGGCCTCGTAATTATCGGTTACCGCGCTGCTGCCCATGCGCACATTGATCAGATTTTCTTTGTTGAAGCCCAAATCCTTGTGCTGTGTATAATTGAACTGTTGGGTGATGATGATTACCGCAGCGACAAGGCCGATGGATACTACAAATTGAAAAACTACCAACGCTTTTCGGAACGTTCCGCTTCCCGATTGCAGGCTGATAGCTCCTTTCAATACTTTTACCGGTTTTATGGAGGATAGCACCAACGCAGGATAGATACCGGCTACAAAGCCTGTGAAGATGCCCAAACCAAGGATTATCAATAAAATTTGGAGGTTGAAAAGGTCGGTATATACTAGAGCGCTTTGAGTCAATTTATTTATCGGCCCTAAAAGCAACAGGGTTATTGGAATGCTGATCAGCACGGCAAAGAAGGAAAGTAATACCGACTCCCCTAAAAACTGCCGCACCAGTGCATTTTTTCCAGCGCCGACCACTTTCCGTACCCCAATTTCTTTGGCACGTTTGTTTGCACGGGCCGTACTGAGATTGATAAAATTGATACAGGCTACCAGTTGGATAAAATAGGCCAAAGTCAACAGAAAATACAGATATTCGATACTTGAGACCTTATCCAATTGAAATTTTATGTCTTTGGAATAGAGATGTATTCCCGTTACTTTTTCAAGGAAGATTTTTTTATCCGCAACCGACTCCCCGCCATGGGATCTTAAAAATTCCGGAAGTTTCGACTGTAGCCCCACAGCATTCGTACCAGGCACCAAACTCACATAGGTATATACATAATTGTTGGTCCTAAAGTTGTCCATGGTCCTCACGAACTCTCCTATGCCCGGCGTGTTCATACTGACAAAGTAATTGGGGTTTAGGTGCGATTTTCCAAAAGTCTCGTCAAAAACACCGGTAACCGTTAAGGTTTCCGCCTCTTCCCCGGCGCCCCATTCCATCGTTTGATTCAAGCATTTTTCATTACCAAATAGCTTTTTGGCCAATGCAGCGGAAAGCACTACGGTGTTGGGCGCGTTCAAGGCGGTTTTCGTTGTGCCCTCTAGAAATTTATAGCTGAATACCTTGAAAACCGTAGAATCGGCCAAATAACATCTAGGTTCATAATACCCATCTTCGCTTCCCGTAGCACGGACCGGCTTAATCCCGAATCCGTCGTTGCGTACGATACGACTGGCTTCGGTAACCTCGGGAAAATCCGCTTTCATGGCGGGGCCGGTCGGGGGGCCAGTGGCAGCGGAGATAAAATCATCTTGCCCCGACCTTTCAATAACCGTGCGTACCCGATAAATAGACTCGGCATTCTCATGCTGCTGATCGTAACCGAATTGAGCAAAAACATAGAGCAGTATAGTCAGACAGCTAACCGTTCCCACGGTCAGTCCCAAAAGGTTGATGATGGTCTGCTGCTTGTTTTTTGTCAGGTTTCGCCAAGCGATTTTTAGATAGTTCCTAAACATGGTTCCCATTTTTTAATTTCGTTTATTCAGTCCTAAGGCTTTTTACCGGATTGGCCAGAGCCGCTTTTATGGCATGAAAGCTGACCGTCAGCATCGCAATTACTAACGTTGAGGCTCCAGCCAAAGCAAACACCCACCATTCGATATCGATACGATAGGCGAAGTCCTGTAACCAAGCGTCCATAACGAACCAGGCCACGGGCGTTGCGATTAAGAACGCTATACCTATTAGTTTTAAAAATTCTTTGGATATCAGGTTTACGATACCGAATACGGACGAACCGATGACCTTACGGATTCCGATTTCACGTTTTCTTTGGAGGGTACTGTAGGCGGCCAATCCCAATAGGCCAAGACAGGAGATTAAGATTGCCAGAAATGCAAAGGCTAGGAAAAGGTTGCCGAAACGCTCTTGTGCCCTGTACTGGCGATCGAAAGCTTCATCCAAAAAATAATAATTGAAGGTGTCGTTCGGTAGGATAGCTTCCCACTTTTCCTGTATCGCGGCAAGCGTGCCTTGAACATCATCCGGGCGAATTTTAACGGCCAATAAATCCGCCTTCGGGGTTCCGAACGCCAAGGTCATCGGCTTGATGTTTTCTTTGAGTGATTTGAAATGGAAATCCTTGACCACACCAATGATTTGTCCTTCTTTGCCCCACTGCGAGAATTTTGCTCCCAAGGCTTCTGATGGACTGCTGTATCCGAAAAATTTAACAGTCTGTTCGTTTACGATCATCGCTTCCGTTGAATCGGTCGCGAAATCCCGGGAAAAATCCCTTCCGGCGATAATATCCAGACCAAATTGGGACACAAAATCATAATCCACAAAATAGGCATCGAGATTGGACACCTGATCATCGCCCATATTGTTTTCTATAATGGAATAGGCCGAGTTGTTTGAGATTCCAGGAACACTAGATGAAAGTCCGGTCGAGACCACGCCCGGTAGTTTTTTCAAATCTTCTTTTAGCAC
>NZ_JBGTHY010000005.1:0-5224 GCF_041745955.1 Pricia sp. | reverse complement strand
AGTATCGGCGGCAATTCACATACCGATCTCCATATTTACCATTGTGACAATTCGTTATTTCTCAACCTGCTCGAAAAAAATCGGAGCGCTTATGATTATTATATTATCATGCCCCATTTCAAGACAGAACAGATGAAACATGTCAGCTATACCGAAGAGGCGGTAAGGGCTATCAATAAAATCCCCAAGGATAAATTGGTAATCATGGATAATAATCGAATTGCCATTGAGGACCCTTTCATCGAAATCTTTCAAGACTTTGAAAACGATATTTATGGAGCGCTGCAGGAAGGCCTTTCAAAAATCAAAAAGTACAGCAAGTTGTTTTTGGTCTATCCCGAAAACTCGGTGTACCCGTATCCGAGAAGGATATTGTACGGGTTTCGTAAGTTTTGCACGGAGTTCGCACTTGATTATGACATCCTCGAAGAAATTTACGACGACATTATCCTTAAAAAAGGGGATTTATTTATAACCATAGAGGAATCGGACCTTGTGAACCTGGTCACCCAGATCCGGGAAAAGGAATTTTCCCTGGGCGGGGATATCGGGGTCATATCCTATAATGATACGCCTTTGAAGGAGCTTCTGGGCATTACCTGTATTTCTACGGATTTTAAGAAGATGGGCGAGACCGCCGCCCGTATGATTTTGGACAAGAGCAAGGGCAAGGTTAAGAATCCCTTTAATTTTATTGATAGGGATTCGTTATAACGGGCAATAAATGATTTCCTAGAATGCCCTATTTTTTTTAGGGTAGTTAAACCTACGGTAATGCCTTCACCTTGATATCCTTGTAGAAAACTACACTTCCGGGATCATGGCCTTGCAGCGCGAAGGTTCCGCCTTTCAAAGTCCGGTTCGTACTATTACCCTCCCTTTTCGGGTTTTTAGGTTCCGTATAGTCGACGACCACGATATCGTTTATCTTGACGATGATGCGATCCCCCTCGACTTTGATATATTCGGTATACCATTCGTTGTCGGAGGCATAATTCTCCATAATATCCACAATACCATATAGACTTCCGGTACGTTTCCAGTCCTCTTGAGAATTATTGACCTGTACCTCATAGCCGTGTTCGGGCCATCCATCTTCTTGATATCGGGTGTGGATGTAGATGCCCGAATTTGCCCCGGGCCTGGTCATGACCGATGCTTTGAACTCGAAATTTTGAAAATTATGGTTTTCCACATCGCCCAGATAGAACAAATGGGCGACAGGGCCTGCCACTTTGATGGTGCCTTCTTCTACGGAAAAGGTGGATGCATTATCGCCCACTTTCCATCCTTCTAGGTTTTTTCCGTTGAAAAGCGAAATCCAACCTTGATTTTTAGTGCTTTGGGTATGTTGGCTTTGTACAGTCGTCAATACTCCCAAAACAAGGAGTAGCATGTATTTTTTGAGATAGGCTGCGGTCATATTCCTTAACATAAATTTTCTATCCACAAAGTATGAAAAAGCCATTTAATCCCCCTTAATCGAAAACGGAGATATCTCCTATTTACGAAATCCATATAAATTTGAAGCGTTTCCACTAAAAAGACGGAATTGGTTTAGGGCGGAAACTGTACATTTGATAACTGATTGGGAATTCGTTTAATATCCATCAAAGTGGACGGGAATTATTTGGGCATCGAGATCGGGGGCACGAAAATTCAATTATTGGTGGTCGATACCCGTTATACGGTTTTGGAAAGGGTCATGTTTTTCGTGGGCGATACCAAAGAGGCGTCGTTGATCCAAAAGGCTTTGCGCAACAATCTCTCGAATTTGCTGTTAAAACATGATATTATGGCCATCGGGGTCGGTTTTGGCGGCCCTATCGATTATCGGACCGGAACCATCTACCGGTCTTTTCATGTACAGGGATGGAATGGTTTCAACCTTAAGGATTGGCTGACGACTTTGACAGATATTCCCGTTTTTGTCGATAATGACGGAAATATTGCGGCATTGGGGGAAGCAGTCTTAGGCGCCGGTATGGGGAGCAAGCGGGTATTCTACATTACTTTGGGCAGCGGGGCCGGAGGGGGATTTATAGTCGACGGGGAAATATACCACGGCAAGGAACCGGGTGAATTCGAGGTGGGCCATTTGCGTCTCTCAAAGTCGGGAAGCACGATGGAATCCAGTGTATCCGGATGGGCTCTGAACAAAAAATTGAACGCTTATATAGAGAAGAAACCTGGTTCACCATTGGCCCTATTGACCAAAGAAAGCAAGACCGATGCCAGCAAAAACTTGATGTTGGCCATAGATAAGGAGGATGTCGGCGCAAAGTCCATCTTAAACGCTACTATCGATGATTTGGCATGGGGACTATCGCATGTAGTACATATTGTGAACCCTGAAATCATCATTTTAGGCGGGGGACTTTCGAATTTGGGCGAATATTTGCCCACGATGCTGTCCGAAAAGTTGCCAAACTACCTGATGGATACTTTGAAGGGGCAATTGCCCATGGTAAAACTTTCGCAATTGAAGGAAGATGCGGTTCCATTAGGGGCAGCGGTCTATGCCGCGCAGCAAATGAAATAAAATAGTAGCACATGATAGACTATTTTTCCGACTATTTAAGGCGGTATAAAAGTGTCATTGACCAGATTTCACCCTCCGAAGTAAATGGGTTGTTCGCCCAGCTCAAGGAGACCATTGATTCCGAAAAGCAGATTTTTGTTTTCGGAAACGGAGGCAGTGCCAAAAGCATGTCACACTTCGCTACGGATATGGTAAAGGGGGCGACAGATGCCTTGGGCAAAAAGGTCAAAGTGATTTCCCTGAACGATAATACGGGACTTATTACAGCCATTGGCAACGACTATTCCTTTGACGATATCTTTTACCGCCAGTTAAGTGTGCTTGCCAATCCCGGCGATTTGGTACTGACCCTGAGCGTCAGCGGTAGTTCGCCCAACTTGGTCAAGGCCTTTGAATGGGCCAAGAAAAACAAGGTCCGTTCGATTGCAATGGTCGGGGGCAAAAAAGGGAAGTTGCCCGCATTAGCTGATACTACAATCGTTTTAGATTCCCTGCATTACGGGCATGTCGAGGATGCACATATGCTTATCTGCCACATGATCGCTTTCGGGTTTATCGATAATGCGAAGACACCAGGTTGATACCGACCAAACCAATCCGCTTTTTATGAACATCAAAAAAGTATTGAACCTTGAAGATGTCGAGGTCGTAAATGAATATGAGCGGGAACCGGTGCCCGAATCCAAAGTCAAGGGGTTCAATAAATTTGTGGGTCTCGTTGCCGGCGAACACATTGCTGGCACTGAATTCGTTATAGGCCCCCTCTTCGTATTGCACGGTGTTTCTGCGGGGGATCTTTTTCTGGGCCTGCTTATCGGCAATATTTTGGCGACGCTAAGCTGGACGTTGATATGTGCCCCGGCAGCTGTTAGAACGCGGTTGACGATTTTCTACCAACTGGAAAAGATCTGCGGTTATAACCTGGTCTCCATCTACAATTTTATCAACGGCCTGCTTTTCGCCGTTATGGCAGCTGCCATGATTGGGGTTTCCGCTTCCGCTATCGGTATTCTGTTAGATGTCGAGGGACCAGGGCTTACGAGCCTTTATCCGGAAAGCCTTTCCTGGGTGCTTATCATTATGGCCGTAGGCGCGGTGATCGCAGTGGTGGCTACCTTCGGTTTCGATGTGGTGGCCAAATTTTCGTCGCTTTTCGCACCCTGGATGCCCCTTATCTTTTTGGCGGCAGGTTTGGCGGTACTTCCCCAGTTGGGTGTAACAGGCTTCGGTAATTTTTGGGAAATCGCCAATGAAAAGATATGGACGGGCGTTCCCGTGGAAGGGCAGACCAAATACACCTTTTGGCATGTGATGATCTTTGCCTGGCTCTGCAACAATGCGATGCACATCGGTCTCTCCGATATGTCGATTTACCGCTATGCCAAAAGGCCAAGTTATGGTCTGGCATCGGGATTTGGTATGTTCATCGGGCATTACATGGCCTGGATCGCTTCGGGTATCCTTTGTGCCCTGGTCTTGCGGCAGGGCAACCTCAACCCTTCGCCCGGCGCGATCGCCTTTATGGGTGCGGGCATTGCAGGCCTGATCTGTGTGATCGCGGCAGGATGGACCACCGCCAACCCCACCATTTATAGGGCAGGTCTGGCGGTGCAAGGCCTGTTTCCTACCATGAAGCGGTGGAAAATAACCGTCGCCATAGGCATAGTGGCAACGATAATGGCCTGTTTCCCCGTCATAGTGAGCAAACTGGATCAGTATTTAGGCTTGTACGCCTTAGTGGCGGCACCTGTGGGTGCGGTCGTTCTGATAGATATTTTTCTGTTTCCGAAAATAGGATTGGTATCCAATTTGGCCGAAGCCATCCAGCTCAAATTCAATCTGTCGGTCGCTTTTACTTGGGTTTTGGCAATGGCTGTAGGGTACTGGCTGTATGTCTATTTCGAAGCCGACTTTTACTTTTTCTTGGCCTTGCCCAGTTGGATTATCGCGGCGATCGTATATATCTTGACCGCTTACTTACAACAGGATTATTTTTCCAAAAGAACAAAAACCTTGTCCCCATGAACTATATCCTTAAAACAATTTCATATATCGGCTTGGTGCTGACCTTGTTCCCCGCATTTTTGGTTTTGAACGGTTCCTTGGATGTTGCATCCTACAAAATGTGGATGCTCATCGGCACGATATGCTGGTTTGCAACGGCGCCATTTTGGATTTTCAAGGACAAAAAGGCCAGCAAGGAATCGCTTCAATAGCGCGGGCTGTGTATACAAATACTGATTTGAAAAGTGAAAGCCAAGTTGGCATTTATATAAACCTTATTATTAAGCACGGATTTGAACCATAGGAACTATGAAAATCAGATACCTCATTTCGGGCTTAGTGCTATCCTTGATTTCGTTTCAAGCCTGCAACACGAAGGACAAAAACAACGGGAAAGCCGTGGAAAATACCGTCGCAAAATATCAATGGCAACGCTATAGGGGCGTAAATGTGGCTTGTACCATTCAAGAGGAAGACGTGAAGGACTTGGCCAAATCGGGGGCCAACCTAATGCGCCTGGCCATGCCGATATGCACCTTTATCGAGATGGAAGAACCTTACGGATACAATGAACTGGCCTTTAAAAAGTTCGATTCGGTACTGGACTGGGGCGAAAAATATGGGGTAAATGTTTTGATCGATCCGCATAGATATCCGGGAACGGGGCACCAATGGACC
>NZ_JBGTHY010000004.1:0-4149 GCF_041745955.1 Pricia sp. | reverse complement strand
TCGTTGGCCATTTCCTCCTCGTCCTCGGGTGTCAATAACGGAATCAATTCCGCATCCTCGTCGATGGACTGTAACGACATATTGTCAAAATCTGAAAAATTAGAATCTCCCATAGGTATATTTTCGGTCATTCTGTCATTGGTATAACAGAAATCCTCTTTTATCTTAAATTATAAAATTCTCGTAAAGCCTTGTAGTACCCGTTAAAATACAATAAAACTTTTTCTTTCGCACCTATAAGGACAATTGTTGTGCCATTACTTATGGTGGGAATTATGATTTTTGGGATTTTTTGGATTAAAACTGTAACAATCCCTAACTTATCCCATCCTTATAAAAAACCATCCACTTTTTGAGCCGCAAAGAGGAACATATTGATACGCTGATACAACGGTGTCTTGAGGGAAAACAAAGTGCACAGCTTGAGGTCTACAACCGCTATTACAGGTCTATGTACAACACATCCTTTAGAATCGTAAAAAATAGCGACGAGGCGGAAGACGTTATGCAGGAATCCTTTTTGAAGGCATTTACGAAACTGCATACCTTCAAGGGCGAGGTCGCGTTCGGGGCATGGTTGAAACGCATTGTTATCAACAACAGCATTCAACACTATCGAAAACAACTGAAAAAGAATGAGATTACACTCGAAGATGTGATGTACAAGGTCGAAGATAACGAGGCAAGTGCTCCGGACCATGCGTCTACCGAACTGAAGGCTCAAAAAGTGATGGCGACCATGAACCGATTAAAGGATAACTACCGGATTTCTTTGACCTTACATCTCATCGAAGGCTATGATTATGAGGAAGTCAGCCGAATTATGAATATCAGCTATGCCAATTGTAGGACGACAATATCCCGGGCAAAGGATAGCTTGAGGAAAAAATTGATATTCGCATAAAATGGAAAACGAAAACATAGATAGGCTGTTCGACACCCTTCGGGGGTCCTTCGATACCGAAGCCCCAAAGGCGGGCCATGAGTTCAGATTTCTCGGGAAATTGAACGCTTCAAAAGGTCTCGCATCCCAAGAAAAAAAGAATAAATTTGGTTGGAAATCCTTGGCAATAGCCGCCTCGATAGCATTACTATGCGCAGTTGCCGTAGGATTGTACGAATCGCAGCCGACATTAGACCAACAGGTAGCGGAGATATCCCCTGAGATTTCGCGTTCCCAGTTGTACTTTGCCGGTCTGATAGAAGAACAGGTCAAGGCCCTTGAGAAAGAAAGCACACCCCAGACGCGCCGAATTATCGACGACTCCATGGTACAACTTAGAAAACTGGAAACCGATTATGCCCAACTGGAGCAAGATTTGATAAAAGGCGGAAATAGCAAGCTCTTGTTGAGTGCGATGATTACCAACTTTCGAACGCGCATCGATTTGCTGCAGGACGTTCTCGATAAAATTGAATCCATTAAAAACTTAAAATCTTACGATGATACGGAAACTACTATTTAAAAGTATTGCCATGGTTCTCTTCATAGTTCCCATGATAATCATTGCCCATGACGGCAAGCTTAACGGAAAATATACGAAAGAGAAGACGGTCAAAAAAGAATTCAAGGTCAATTCGGATGCGCTGTTGGCGGTCGATAATAGCTACGGCAACCTCTATATCACCTCGTGGAACGAAGATAGGATCGTTATCGAGGTCCAGATCAAGACCAGCGGCAACAACGCCGATAAAGTGCAGCAAAAACTGGACGATATCCGTATCGATTTCGAGAACAGTAGCAGCCGGGTTTCCGCCCGTACCATCTTTGACACTAACGATTCGGGCTGGGGATGGAACTGGGGCAATAACAACAACGTCGATATGCAGATCAATTATACCATAAAACTGCCCGTAAAAGGGCAAGTGGACCTAAACAACGACTACGGAAGCATCGTTTTGGACCGGGTAGACGGCCACGCCAAGATCAGCTGCGACTATGGCCGCTTGGATATCGGGGAACTCAACGGTCGAGAAAACCAGCTAAACTTCGATTACACCTCGAAATCGACCATCGGCTACATCAAAAGCGGAAAAATTTCCGCCGACTATTCCGGATTCACTATCGAAAAGGCAGGTGATTTAGTAATCAGCGCCGATTATACCAATTCGGAAGTCGGACAGATGGGCAACCTGCAATATTCCAGCGACTATGGAAAAATCGAGATTGGCGAGGCCAAGAACTTACAGGGCAACGGAGATTACATCAACGTACAATTGGGCACGATCCACGGCAATGTAGATATTACGGCGGACTACGGCTCACTAAAAATCGATAAGATGGCCTCCGATGCCGGAAACCTGTTGGTAAATACGGACTATACCGGGGTTAAAATCGGCTATGACCCGGAATATCATTTCAATTTCGAAATCAGAACCAGCTACTCCGGCGTCAGTGGAAAAGACGATTTTCAGATCAACATCAGCGAGGAAAAAAATACGAGCAAATATTACAAAGGCTACTATGGGTCCGCCGACAGCGGCAACGCAGTTTCCATACGTAGTGATTATGGGGGCATCACGTTTTATCAAAATTAAATCATCAATCTGATCCTGAAATGAACCTGCCTGCCGGCAGGCGGATTCAGGGCAAAAAACAAGAGCATCATGAAAAAAGCAGCAATTTTAAGTTTAGTAATAGTATTCACTTCTTCTTGTTCCGCACAATGGGGCAAGGGCATCAAAGGAAACGGCAACACCGTCAGCATCGACCGCAGTGTCGGGGAATATGACGAAATAGCGGTATCCGGTTGGTTCGATGTAGATCTCGTGGATGGCAAAGAGGGCGAACTCACCTTGGAAGGGGAAGAAAATCTTCTGGAATATATCATTACCGAGGTTGAAAACGGAAAATTGGTCATCAAAACGGAAAATGGCGTCAACCTAAAACCCTCAAGTTGGGAGGATGGCATTCGTATCACCGTTCCGGTAGAAAGCATCGATGCCGTGAGTTTATCGGGTTCGGCGGATATCGTTGGAAAAACAACGTTAAAGACATCCGATTTCAAGACCTCCATGTCCGGCTCCGGGGATATCACCCTGGACCTCGAAACCGAATCCCTAAGCGCTTCGATGTCCGGCTCCGGCGATATGAACCTTAGTGGAAAGACCAAAAATTTCGATGCAACTATTTCCGGTTCAGGCGATATTAAGGCCTATGAACTAATTGCCGAAAACGTGGAAGCGACCGTTTCAGGGTCGGCGGACATTAAAGTGACCGTCAATAAAATGCTAAAGGCGCGAGTTTCAGGCTCTGGGGATATTAGCTACCGCGGTAATCCGAAAAAAGTGGATACGAAGACGTCGGGGTCGGGGGATATTTCGCGGGGATAAAATTCAAATTTCATGTTTTTTTGCTCCCTAATTTAGAACATAATGGAGCTTTTAACTCCTATGTTTTTAGAAAAATAATTTCAAACCCTCCACAACAAAACCAATAAAAAATTCGTTCTAGAGGCTGTTTTTAGCTGTAATCCATTTTAAAACAGACCTCTACAATGACCTTAAAAAATAGTAGGCCGTTTCTACCACTTGTACTGTTTGCACTTACCTGTACGATAGCCTCTTCACAAGAAGGCTTTAAGGTCGGTGCCCATGGCGGAATACCTCTTGGGGATTTAAACGATCAGATAGGTTTGGTCATCGGTGCCGATATCGGTTACCTATGGGCACCCAATAAAGTCTTTGACCTAGGCGTAAAAGCGGGTATTATTCACGGATTCCCCGAGACGTTCAAAGCAGAAACGGTCAGTGTAAAACTTCCCAGTGTGCAATTTGCACCGGTAGCCGCTTCCTTACGGATCTGGGCGGCGAAATCATTCTCCTTTGGTGGCGACGTGGGCCATGCTATTGGATTGAACAAAGGCAATGAAGGCGGATTCTATTACCGTCCGCAAATCGGGATCCAAGTGGGTCCACAATCGGAGATTAATTTCTCCTATACAGCTATAGATCTAAGGGATGCTACTTGGTCGACCGTTACCCTTGGGTATGTCTATACTTTTTTATCGGCAAGACACTTTCGATAATTTATTCGGGCGAAATAGGCTTCAGATACTTCCTATCCACATAGAACGTGGCGAAAGGTAAAAGCGATGCCAATAAAAGAATAGATCCTTTTTTGAATCCCCACTTTTTAGTTGTCCAAAA
>NZ_JBGTHY010000003.1:0-7919 GCF_041745955.1 Pricia sp. | reverse complement strand
GAAATGTTGACCCAATATCTCGAAAAGCACGACAGTTTTGGTGCAATAAAAATCGAAAATAACCTTATTACCGCTATCCTTAAGGAAGAATTGGACGCCACGGAGCTCAACAAAATCCTGTTCACCCAAGGCATCATACTCTCACACCTTGTCAAACGCAAGGAAAGTTTGGAAGAGCAGTTTTTGGAACTAACTAAAAATCAGGCCAATTGAAAGTTGCTATGTGCGATACATCATTCCGCTTTTCCAGGAATTGACAGTAGCCAACCTGCGCACGGCGAGCAACGGCCAACGAACGAAAAACCTTGAATGTTAGTAACAATAATAAAATAATGGTACGACTTTTACAGATTGAGTTTATAAAACTTTGGAACAATAGAACGAGTAGAGTATTGATTATTACATATTTCGTCTTAATCACTTCCATTGCGCTCGTCTCGATGATACAATTCGATTTTGGCGACATACACTTTCAGCTGGCAGACCAGGGCATCTTCAATTTTCCGTACATCTGGCATTTCAATACCTTTTTTACAGCGTGGTTCAAGCTGTTCTTGGCTATTGTCATTGTATCGATGATGTCGAACGAATACAGCAACAAGACCATCAAACAGAACCTTATCGACGGACTGTCCAAAAAGGAGTTCGTACTTTCAAAGTTTCTCACGGTTTTGGTTTTTGCCGGCATTTCTACCGTTTTCGTATTCGTGGTAACCCTCATTTTAGGCCTTATTTATTCCGATTTTAATGAACTATCCATCATCTTTTCGGATCTCGAATATATTTTGGCCTATTTTGTTAAACTTACGGGGTTCTTCTCCTTTTGCCTTTTTCTCGGCGTATGGGTAAAACGATCGGCCTTCGCCTTGGGCTTCTTGTTTATATGGCAGATCATCGAAGGGATTATAACGGTAATCTGCGAACAAAAGCTCTTCGGAACCAAAGACGGTGTTGCGGATATGGTCATGGGCTTCTTTCCCTTACAATCGATGTACAATCTTATCGATGAGCCAATTACAAGGTTGAATGTGATTCAATCGGCCGCTAAGCAACTGGGTGCCGAATTCCAGTTCAGTTATGAGGTACATTGGTACGAGATCGCCATCGTTCTCTGCTGGACGGCTATTTTTGTTTATCTTTCCTATGCCCTACTGAGAAAGCGCGACCTCTAACTCGGTGGCCCATTGCCGGCACGTTCGTTTTTCTACAGAACGGCTTCGGAAAATTCATAAGCATTTTAGCCTAAAGCGATAGCCTTCAAATTATAGCCGAATCTATCCCGACAAACCGACCTTCTTTTGTAATTTTAGGGGATGAAATTTAAGGTAGTATCAGAATTCAAACCGACAGGGGACCAGCCGGAAGCAATCCGGCAATTGACCGAGGGCATGGGGTCCGGAGAACGGTACCAGACACTATTGGGCGTTACCGGTTCAGGAAAGACGTTCACCGTGGCCAATGTTATCGAGAACGTACAGCGGCCTACTTTGGTCTTGGCGCACAATAAGACCTTGGCCGCACAGCTCTATTCGGAATTCAAACAATTTTTCCCGGAGAATGCGGTGGAATATTTTGTTTCCTATTACGATTATTATCAGCCGGAAGCCTTTATTCCCACATCGGGACTTTATATCGAAAAGGATCTTTCGATTAACGAAGATATCGAGAAACTGCGCCTGAGCACTACCTCTTCCCTGCTATCAGGGCGGCGAGATGTTATTGTGGTCGCTTCCGTATCATGCCTGTACGGTATCGGCAACCCTGTTGAATTCAAGAAAAATGTGATTTCCATCAAAAAAAATCAGGTAATTGCCCGTACCAAATTCCTGCATCAACTGGTCCAGGGATTATATTCAAGGACTACGGCGGAATTTAAAAACGGAAACTTTAGGGTTAAAGGGGATGTGGTGGATGTCTTCCCAAGTTATGCCGATCATGCCTTCCGTATCCATTTTTTTGGGGATGAAATAGAGGAAATCGAAGCTTTTGATCCGTTCAACAACAATGTGGTCGAGGTGTACGAAACCCTGAACATCTATCCGGCAAATATGTTCGTTACTTCCCAGGATGTCCTTCAAAACGCCATCCACCAAATTCAGGACGATCTGGTCAAACAGATCGATTATTTCAAGGATATCGGAAAGCCCTTGGAAGCTAAACGCTTGGAAGAACGCACCAATTTCGACCTTGAAATGATCCGCGAACTCGGCTACTGCTCCGGTATCGAGAACTATTCCAGATATTTGGATGGCCGCCTACCGGGCACCCGCCCTTTCTGCCTTTTGGATTATTTTCCCGATGACTACCTCATGATAGTCGATGAGAGCCACGTAACGATTCCCCAAGTACATGCTATGTACGGGGGCGACCGTTCGAGAAAAGTGAATCTGGTGGATTACGGATTCCGGCTCCCGGCTGCGATGGACAACCGCCCCCTAAAGTTCGAGGAATTCGAAGCCTTACAAAATCAGGTTATCTATGTCAGTGCTACCCCTGCGGATTATGAACTGCAATTGAGCCAAGGCGTTTATGTTGAACAAGTTATCCGCCCAACGGGACTCCTAGACCCCGTCATTGAAGTACGGCCCAGTCTGAACCAGATTGACGACTTGGTCGAGGAAATACAGCAACGGGTGGAAAAGGATGAACGTACCCTGGTCACCACGCTTACCAAAAGAATGGCCGAGGAACTGGCGAAGTATTTGGCACGGATCAACGTACGCTGCCGTTACATTCATAGCGATGTCGATACCTTGGAACGCGTGGAAATCATGCAAGACCTGCGAAAGGGAGTGTTTGATGTGCTTATCGGCGTAAACCTGCTGCGCGAAGGCCTTGATCTTCCCGAAGTTTCCTTGGTCGCCATTCTTGATGCGGACAAGGAAGGATTCCTTCGTAGCAACCGTTCCCTGACCCAGACCGTGGGCCGCGCGGCCAGACATCTCAACGGAAAGGCCATTATGTATGCGGACAAGGTTACCGCCAGTATGCAAAAAACCATGGACGAGACCGATTACCGTCGCGACAAACAGGCCGCCTATAATCAGGAACACAACATTACTCCAAAGGCATTGAAAAAGAATCTGGACAGTGCCCTATCCAAAAATTCCGTTTCGACCTATCATTTCCAGAAGGAAGAACTACGTGCCGCCGAACCCGATTTGGACTATCTGACCAAAGACCTAATCGAAAAATTGATCCGCACCAAAAGAAAGGCCATGGAAAAAGCGGCCAAGGAACTGGATTTTATGCAGGCCGCCCAACTGCGCGACGAAATCAAAATGTTGCAGGAACAGGACTAAAGAAGTCTGTCACATCAAACCTGCCTGCCGGCAGTCAGGCGAAGTCGAGATGCCATATTTCAAGTAGGTCACATCGAGCCCGGTCGAGATTCCCTATTACCAATCCTGAATTCTGAACTTTAAATACGTCATTTCGAGCGCCATCGAAAGCTAAATCACAGCGTACAAAATCCATTTTTCAAAAAAATATCTTGGGAGGATTTTCCAGATTTTTTGTTTGCGCTAACGCCAGTTTGTACCTCTTTCTCGTAGAAGTAATCAGGGCGTGTCCAAGCATATAATTCCTACAAATTTTCCTAAATAGAACTTCCCATGTTCCGCTCTTCAGTGTGGAAAATTTTAGGTAAAGAGTCTCGCCAAAGAAGTATTTTACCAAATAAAGTACTATACATTCGCAAAAATGCCTTCTATAACCGGTAAATTTCAAGAAATTTATCCAAATTCCTAACTTATAAACCAAAGCGGCAAATAGAATACTATTAGACATTGGTATACAAATAAATAAGTTTAATTTTTAGATAAGTCTAAATCGCATAAATACTCATTGTTATCAGATAATTCCCTTTTTTTTATCTCATCCAACGATTTATAGCCCCAATTAAAACCCAAAAGAAAAGCGCCCTGATTTCTCAAGACGCTTTCCCTAACTAACCAACTAAACCAACCATTATGAAAACTTACAAAAATTATAAGCCTTTACATAATAACTTACATCTGTTTACGACAATTCTATCAATCTTTTTGGCTTCGGCAGGGCCTCCTCTTTTTTTGGAAGAACGAACCTCAAAATACCATCTTCGTAGTTTGCGTCGATCTTATCATTGTCGACGGTCTTCGGTAAGGTAAAAGCCCTCTTGAAAGAAGTGAATGCAAATTCCCTTCTCGTGTAGTTTTCCTCTTTGGCCTCACCTTCGCTTTTGACCTCCGAAGAAATAGTTAGGACGTCCTTATCGATCTCGATGTTAAAATCGGATTTCTTTCTTCCGGGTACTGCCAATTCCAGTTCAAAACTTCGCTCGTTCTCCTTAATGTTCACAGCTGGGGCGGTGCCGACAGCATTCTCCAATCCACCAAACCAATCTGGCTTGAAAATTTCATTCATTAAAGATGGAAAAACTAAATGGTTTCTCTTCGTAGTATTCATGATGTTTATGTTTTAAGATTAAACTTCGCATTCGCTCTCACCAGGTCAAAGGATATACCAATACCAAAATTATGCCTTTTTGTCACTCCATAAGGCTTATTGAATGTCATTTTGTCTCTTTTGCCCAAAAAATGCATAGCAGCGGCGTCTAATCAACAGGTTAAATTGAACTTGGGGCAAAATCATACCAACTACCTAAAGCCCGAAATCCACGATTCGGTTCTTTTATTCTGAAGAGGAGCTGAACTGTTTTTAATATAAAATGAACCAAATGTCCTATTTTTAATGATGGACAATTCGTTTCTTTAGATAAACATCGAAAAGTGGAACCAATTGTGCTAATTTTATAGAAGCCATAAATTATTTGGGATATGCCTATCTTCATGGATTGCCACATAGTTCCCGGTATCGAGGCCCAAAATGCCGCGGAAGCGCATAGGGAGGATTTGCGCATTCAGGATAAATTCGGATGTAGGTGCATGACCTATTGGGTAGACGAGGAAAGGGGAAGCGCCTTTTGCCTGGTGGATGGCCCTGACGAAGTTTCCGTAAAAAAAATGCACGATATGGCCCATGGCCTCATCCCCCATGAAATCATTCAAGTCAACAGTAATGTGGTCGAGGCGTTCTTGGGAAGGATACACGATCCCGAAGGCTATTATGGCGTTGATCCCGACCTAAAGATCTTCAACGACCCCGCGTTTCGGATCATAATGGTTTCCGGCACCAAGGACACCCGGTTGCAGAAGAAGGCATTGGGCAGGGAAAAGGCCGCAAAATTGATGGCGTTGTACCATGAAATGATGCGGTCGGCCTTACAGGAATATGAGGGCCGGGAAGTGGAATTGGAGGGGGAGGGCTTTATAGCCTCCTTTGTCTCCGTAACCCAGGCCGTGAGATGTGCCCTGGCCCTTCAAAAGGGACTGCACGTGGCGGGGGAGCTCATCGACCTAAGGATCGGCCTAAATGCGGGGATGCCCGTATCAAAGAGCAAATCCCTGTTCGGGAATACCATCGAAATGGCGAAGTACCTGTCGGGCATCGGCCCGGGCAATCAAATTGCCATAGCATCCATAGTCCGTGAAATTTACAAAGAAGATGGCCAAAATACCGTGAACGGAAAGAACCTTTTTAAATGGATCGGCCCCACTGACGAAAGTTTCTTGGGCCTACTTATGAATACTATGGCGGCCAACTGGCAAAATCCCGACGTAAAGGTCGGCGATTTTTGTAGGCAGATGTCCATGAGCAAATCAAAGCTGTTCCGAAGAAGTACCGAGATTACGGGCATGTCGCCCAACAACCTGCTGCGCGAATACCGGCTCCTAAGATCGCTGGATCTTTTGAAGACCGATCGAAATATATTCCAGACCGCTTTCGATGCAGGTTTTACCAGTCCTTCCTATTTTACCAAATGTTTTCAGAAACGCTTCGACATACAACCGCTTTCCTATCAAAAGGAGCAATGAAGTGATTTGAACTTTGGTCGAATTTTACCAAAAATAAAATTATCCGTTATAGAACTTGAAAGGGCAACCTACTAATTTTGAGGTGTTAAGTTGCAAAAAAAAACGGTATGAATAAAGATGCTGGCCTTTATGAATGGAGTATTGGCCCATCTTTCGAACAAAACGAAAAACCGATCAGTATCACCTAATGTTCCCCCAACTATATGTAAAAAGTTAATCGATCAATTCTAAAACTAGGGTATTATTGAACAGACAGCAACTGTATCACGGAAAAAGGAAGACCTTTTAAAGGACTTAGGGGAAATTTTTGAAATGTGTGGGGAAAGGGCGGCGCATTACGATGCGAACAACCTCTTTTTTCAAGAGGATTTTGACGAACTGAAGCAGGCCGGCTATTTATTAATTGCCGTTCCCGAGGAATTCGGGGGCTATGGAATGCCAATGGACGAATGCGAGGCCCTTACCAGAAAATTGGCGTATCATGCCGCTCCCACGGCATTGGCGCTCAACATGCACAACTATTGGGCCGGCCTGGCCGCGGATCTCTGGAGAAATGGCGATACAACGATGCAATGGGTGCTGGAGGAGGCCGGACGAGGCAAAGTCTTTGCGGCGGGCCATGGCGAATCGGGAAACGATATCCCCGTTCTGTATTCGACCTGTAGAGCGGAACGGGTGGAGGGCGGCTATACGTTCACCGGACATAAGATGTTCGGAAGCCTGACCCCGGTCTGTGACTACCTAGGCCTGCACGGACAGGACAATAGCGACCCCGACAACCCCATAGTGGTCCATGCCTTTTTGCCAAGGGATTCCAAAAATTTTGAGATCAGGAATACTTGGGACAATGTCCTGGGCATGCGGGCGACCCGTTCCGATGACACCCTGCTCAACGGGACGTTTATTCCCGATAAATATATCGTGAGGAAACTCCCGACGGGCTTTAAGGGCATCGATGGGTTTATCCTGGGAATTTTTGCCTGGGCGCTGATGGGCTTTGGAAATGTTTATTATGGCCTCGCGCAACGTGTGGTGGACATGGTCTTGGAGTCGGTCAAGAAAAAGAAGTCCGTTGCACTGGATCGTCCGTCCATGGCCCATCTTCCGGGCATCCAGCACGATATCGCTGAAATGATCTTGGAGCTGGAGGGCATTGGGCCGCACCTCGATACCATAGCTCGGGAATGGGGCGAGGGCAAGGCATACGGTGCGCCTTGGGGCGTAAAGATATTCGCGGCAAAATGCCACGCCGTGGAAGGTTCTTGGCGCATCGTTGACAGGGCCATGGATATCATGGGCGGGGCCGGAATCTTGCGGAAATCCGGATTTGAACGTCTGTTCCGGGATGCGCGTTTGGGAAGGGTCCACCCCTCGAACAGCTACATTACCCGCGAGGTTCTGGCAAAAGGAATGTTAGGTCTGGACTTGGATTACCAGCCTCGCTAAAAGAAATCCAAAATTCCCCTTGTACAAGTGAATTATAGGTTCGGACGGTCTTGAATTCCATCCGGGAAGAGCGGAACTGATCACGGACCTTGGCCGCCAACCGATCTTGTCCTCGGAAGGGAACCCGGTCACCTGGGGGCGTGGAGCAAAGTGACCGGTTCCATTAGTGCCGAATGTACCGGAGCGGGAACAAAGGTGACGCTCGATCTTCAGGGCCTGATACCCAACGGGGTCTATACCGTTTGGAACGTCACTTTTAAAGATCCCGGCTTTACCGGGGAGTTCGACAGCCCGGGCCTGCCCTCGAACGTGAAGGCCTTTGGCCCCATCACTCCCAACGATGGCAGCCAGAGCGGGTTTACGGCCTCTGAGAGCGGGGAAGGAAGCATTTCGGCCACCACGCCCCCGGGCACGCTCGGAACTATAGGCGAGATCGAGGCCTGTGCCCTGACCGACGAGCTGGAATGGCACGTGGTGGGGCTGTACCATTCCGACGGCGAGACCCATGGCCCCGTGCGAGGGCCCGACGGCAACCCGGCGGAACAATTTGCATTTATC
>NZ_JBGTHY010000002.1:0-17819 GCF_041745955.1 Pricia sp. | reverse complement strand
GCAGTCAATGTTGTTTTACCGTGATCCACGTGTCCAATAGTGCCTATGTTCAAGTGCGGTTTGGAACGATCGTATTTTTCCTTTGCCATTTTAGTGAATTTTAATCTTAGTTATATATTAGTGTGTAATAGTACCGTGATTGAGCCAACGATGGGAATTGAACCCATGACCTCTTCCTTACCAAGGAAACGCTCTACCCCTGAGCTACGTCGGCGTAAAGTGTTTAATATCTTCATCCTTAACTTCAACCGTATTATAAGGAGAAGATTCCTGCCTCCGCAGGAATGACAAAACTTGTCAATCTTGAGCGGGAGACCGGGTTCGAACCGGCGACATTCAGCTTGGAAGGCTGACGCTCTACCAACTGAGCTACTCCCGCAATCCTTCAAACAAATTCCAAAAATCAAATTCCAAAAAATTGGAGTTTGGGGCTTGGAATTTGGATTTTTCCATTTTGTGGGGAGAGCAGGATTCGAACCTGCGAAGACGTAGTCAGCAGATTTACAGTCTGCCCTCGTTGGCCGCTTGAGTATCTCCCCGACCTGATTTTTAAGAACTTAAGAGCCGATAGAGGGACTCGAACCCACGACCTGCTGATTACAAATCAGCTGCTCTAGCCAGCTGAGCTACATCGGCCTTTTACCTCCTTTACTGCAAAAAAAAGTCCGCTATTTCTAACGGACTGCAAATGTATAGATTTATTTGTTTATTCAAAACAAATTCGCAAAAATTTTAATCAAGCCTGAACGCGCATTTTTTCTTTACGTTTTATAAGCTTTCGTTCAAGGGAACTACAGGCAGAATCCACCGCTTCCTCGAAACTTTTACACTGTTTCTTCATCATAAACACATCGCCCGGAACGTTCAATTTTATTTCTACGATTTTATTTTCCTTCACACTGGTGTTCTCCACTTTTAAAAAGACATCGGCGTTTATGATTTTATCATAGAAAGTCTCCAATTTATCCATTCTATTCTGTAAAAAATCGATAAGTTTTCTGTCGGCATTAAAATTGACCGATTGAGCGTTTACTTGCATAGGTAAAAGTTTTAAGGTTAAACTATTGTTTTTTGCCCCTCGGATGGGCTGATGCATGTACCTTTTTAAGTTCGGCAATACTATTGTGCGTATACACTTGTGTAGAGGCCAAACTCGAATGCCCCAATAGTTCTTTCACGGAATTCAGGTCCGCTCCTTCGTTGAGCAAATGGGTCGCAAAAGTGTGCCTTAAGATATGGGGACTCTTTTTAACCTTTGAAGACACCTTACTAAAGTAGGAATTTATTAATCGATAGACAAGGGTTTCATAGGTTTTATAACCTGACTTTAACAAAAACACATAGGCCGTGTCGACAATAGTTTCAAGCGAAGCCCGCTGTTCAAAATACCCCTCCAAAGCCCGAACCGTAGAGGGCAATAAAGGCAACACACGCTCTTTGTTCCGTTTGCCCAATACTTTAATCAGACTCCCGGCGAGGTCTACATCGGCCATTTTCAAATGGATGAGTTCGGCCCTGCGGATGCCCGTAGTATAAAGTAGCTCGATAATCAACGTATCACGGATACCCTCAAAGTCATCGGAATACTCGATATGCGAAAGCACCTTGCGCATCTCTTCATCCGAAAAAGGGATTTCGATTTTTTTGGATGTTTTTAACGCCCGGTGTTTTGCCAAGGGATTTGTACCGATGCGACCGATACCCTGTAAAAATTTATAATATGATTTCAAGGAGGCCGTCTTACGATTAACGGAACGATTGGAAATTTTGCTATCTACCAAACATACTATCCAATTTCGGATGATTGGATATTCGACATCATCAATACCTTCGAGGCCGAATTCTCCGGAACAGAAAGATGCAAAAGCCTCGATATCGTTTTGATAGGCGGTTACCGTATGGACGGAATACTTTTTTTCTAGGGACAAATAAGCAATGAAACGTTCTAGAGACATATAACGAAGGTAGTAAAAACAAAAAATCCCGCGAACAGCGGGATTTAATTATTAATTAATTGTAATTTAATACAAAATCAGGATTTAGATTTCCTCCTTATCCCTTAAACCTTGTATGTATTCAGCTTTTTGTATCTGCGCCCTGCGCTCTACGGAGGGTTTGGTAAACTGTTGACGCTTGCGCAATCGCCGCATCGTACCCGTTTTGTCAAACTTGCGCTTGAAACGTTTTAAAGCCCTATCGATATTCTCCCCTTCTTTAACTGGTATAATTAACATTGGCTACAACCTCCTTTCTTAAATAATTAATATAAAGCGCAAATATAAAACTAATTTATAAATGGCAGTACTTTAGTGACAAATTTCTTTTGAACCGGTGATAAATCCCAAATGTCAAATCCCAAATCCTGAACTTAATGCTTAATGCCGAACAGAATTCTGAAACCTGAACCGAATGCTTAATGCTGAAAAACAGGTGAAAACTATGACAAAGTTTGAAACTATGTCAAAGTTGACCTACTAGCCCGATGGCGGCCGATACTCCTTTTTATCGATTAGAATTTTGGCGAGTATTTCCTTTAGTATCTCGGAAGTGCCCCCACCGATAGGCCCCAATCGGCTATCGCGCATCAGGCGTGCCATCGGATAGTCTTCAATATACCCGTAACCGCCCAAAAATTGCAGACAGTCATATATCACCTCATCCGCCATTTTGGTGGCTTTGAGTTTCGAAATCGTAGCCTCACGGACTACATAATCGCCTTTCCCCATTTTTTGGACGACACCATAATTGTAGTGTTTGCACAATTCCATATCGGCGTGAAGATCCACAAAACGATGGCGCAGGGCCTGATATTGGTCTATCGATTTACCGAAGGTTTCACGCTCCGACATATATTGCAGGGCATAATCCAAAGCATATTCGGCTCTGGCGTGCGCATTGATGCCCATGATCAATCGCTCTAATGCAAAGGCCTCCATGATATAGGTAAACCCTTTGCCCTCTTCGCCCATCAGGTTGGCCATCGGCACCTCAACATTATCAAAGGCCAACTCGGCCGTATCGGATGCCCGCCAACCCAACTTGTTGAGCTTGTTCTTGGTCACCCCTTTACTATGTAGGTCTACGATAAAAATACTGATGCCCTTATTCCCGGCAGCGGGGTCGGTCTTAACGGCCAAAATGATGTAATCGCCAAAGACCCCGTTCGTTATGAAGGTTTTAGATCCGTTGATGACATAGGTGTCCCCCTTTTTGGTCGCGGTGGTCCGCATTCCCGCCACATCACTGCCCCCAAAGGGTTCGGTCACCCCGAGACATCCAATTTTTTCTCCGTCAATACTTGGGGTCAGAAATGATTCTTTTTGGGCCGCGTTACCGTTCTTGTGCAAATGGGTCATGGCCAGATAGGCATGGGCCCAGATCGCAGCGGCAAAACCTCCGGAATCGATTTTTTGGAGTTCTTCAAGCAGAATAACGGTATAAAAAAGGTCGAGGCCCAGACCGCCATCAGCTTCTGGCACAGCAAGGCCGAAATAGCCCATTTCGCCAAACTTTTTCCAAATAAAGCGCTCTATTTGTCCGGACGCTTCCCACTTCTCGATATGGGGCACGACTTCTTTCTGTAAAAAATCTTTAAGACTCTCCCTAAACAGGCGATGTTCTTCGGTGAAGTACATACTTTGCATAGCTTTTTTTAAAGGGACAAATATAAAGCTATTCTATCGATTTTTTCGAATGGGAAACCTTCAATATTTTCAAGTTCTTCCAAAGAAAGGATGCCGTTATTGACATTTCGGTATTCTACGATACGTTCGGCAACCTGTTTTTGAATATATACCAACGCAGCTATCTCGTATACCGAGGCTGTATTGACGTTTATTTTAGGGATATCGGGCTTTTGCCGCACCCTGTACCTTTCGAGCGTTCTTCCGACCACCTCGGGATCCATACCGTACACATCGTACAATTGATCGTCGACAAGGAAGCCGCCCAGCCTGTTTCTGAACTTTAGGATCCGGGCGGATAGTTTTTCGCCTATGCCATTGATCTTTCGCAGTTCTTGGGCGGTGGCGGTGTTCAAATCTTTGACTGCCACATTCTGCGGGTCCTTCCCCAAATCTTTACGAGGGGATGGCCCATTTTCATAAGAATGGCTTCCGACCCCATACTGGTTACTGCCTACTGACGACTGCTTACCCGATTTCGTCCATTCCGGGAATTTGAAATGTGGGGATATGTCATCCAGTAACGCATCGGACACTTGGGTGACTTTCTGGAATTCTTCCGCAGTGTTCGCAAATTTGTTCTGTTTGCGGAAGGCATGCAGCCTATCGATTTCATCCGTAGACATCCCTAAAACATATCCTTTATGATCAGTGATAAAGTTAGGATTGAAGGGATAGATTTTTACGGAATCCTTTTTCAGGGCCGCTTGCTTTAGGGCGTCGATTTGAGTTTGCATTTCGCGGTCTACCACTAAGGCATCCTGCTGCGTATCCCCAGAAAAACGTCCATAAAAATAATAACCTACCTGTAGCGATATTATGATGAGGAGCAAAAAGAAAATCCCACTTCGTTCCTGTGTATTGAACCGAAAGTGGGATTTTAAGTTGTTCACGAAAGGTCAGTTTGGATCAGTAACCTCTTAAAACGTGTGACACCAATAGATTATTGCCTGTTTACCGAACACTCGGTTATGAACAGCTGAGAATATCCTAACTTTACCCCCAAATTATTCCTTCACGGTTTTCTGTTTTTTGAACAGCTCGTTCGCCTTGAGCTTTTTCCAATAGCCTTCAAGGTCGGCTTTCACTTCCCCTGACATGATATAAAGCCCAATAATATTGGGAAAGGACATGGCCAAGATCATCATATCGGAAAAATCGAGTACGGCGCCCAAACTTACCGAGGCCCCGATAACAATGAATACCAAGAAAAACATTTTATAGGTCATTTCGGATTTTGTACTTTTTCCGAACAAATACGTCCAAGCGCGCATACCGTAATAAGACCATGAGATCATAGTCGAGAAGGCAAACAGAAATACGGCGATACCTAAAACATAGGGGAACCAGGAGATTTGGCTTCCGAAGGCATCGGAAGTCAACTGTGCACCGGCCATACCCTCAACTTCGTGCATACCCGTAAAAACGAGCACCAATGCGGTAAGCGTACATACCACTACGGTGTCTATAAATGGTTCAAGCAAGGCTACGAAACCTTCGGATGGTGGATGGTTTGTTTTGGCCGCGCTGTGTGCGATGGCAGCCGAACCTACCCCTGCTTCATTGGAAAAGGCCGCTCTTTGAAAACCAACCACCAAAACACCGATGACGCCACCCTTGAGTGCACTTGGGCTAAAAGCACCGTCAAAAATGGCCCCAAAGGCGGCACCCAGATTCTGAATATTCATAATGATAACCACCAGTGCGGCAAGCACATAAATACCGGCCATTAGAGGAACAATTTTTTCGGTAACCTTTGCAATACTCCGTATTCCGCCTATGATAACCACACCAACCAGAATGGCGGTTACAATACCGAACCAAAAACCATTACCTGCCAGTACCGGGAACTGCCCGGCCAACTGTTCAAACGACTGGTTGGCCTGAAACATGTTACCACCACCAAAGGAGGCCCCTATCGCCAAAACAGCAAATACGGCAGCGAGCACTTTCCCAAAACCTTTCATGTTCCGTTTTTCGAGGCCGTAGCGTAGATAGTTCATAGGCCCGCCAAAAACACGACCATCAGGAAGGATATTCCGGTACTTGACACCTAAGGTACATTCCACGAATTTTGACGACATTCCTAAAAGTCCGCATACGATCATCCAAAAAGTCGCCCCTGCACCTCCCACGGAGACCGCGACTGCAACACCGGCAATATTACCAAGGCCTACAGTGCCCGAAACAGCTGTTGCCAGAGCTTGAAAATGGGTGACTTGTCCCGGCGCATTGGGGTCGTCGTACTTGCCTTTGGCCAGCTCTAGGGAATGCTTGAAGCCGCGAACATTGATAAACCCCATGCGAATGGTAAAGAAAAGCGCCCCAAGAACGAGCCATATCACGATAAAGGGTATAGGTTTCGTTACCGGATCACCGTTAGGATGTAACAAGGGCTCGGGTCTGTCATATTTGATTTCAGCCAAAAAGTGAGCGCCTTGCGCGATGACATGTTCGGCATTTTCGGAATTATAGATGGCCTTACCTTCCTGCACCAGATACCTTAGCTCCCCATTAGCGGAAGCAATGACAGTTTCGTCGGCCCCATTATCACGGGATACCACTGCGATTTGATCACCTTTCTTCACCTCTGAACCTTCCGCTTTCAACCATTTTTTTAATACAAACTTGTCCTCCACATTTGCAGACCATCCGGGGGTTCTGACCAACTTTGCATCGGCATAGGCTATGGGGTCATATATACCTATGGCGGCAAATGGATCCCAAAATAGCACGGAACCCAATGCATCGACCGCGGGGGTCATTACGCCGTTGAAAACCTCAGTTATCGCTTGGGTCTTCACTTGATATTTTTTGGTGATCGAAGCTCCTTTCGCATCCGTAACCGTTACCGAATAATCGATACCTTCGGTCAGACCGACCGCTTTATTACTCGATAGCGGCGTTTCTTCATTGCTCCACTTATAGGTATAGGGGGAAGTACCGCCAAGCACCTGTATCTCGATTACCCCGTCATTAATAATATCCGACGGGTTCATTACCGCTTCGTTGACCCTAAGCTCTTGTTGTGCGTTCACCACAAAAGCGAACAATGTTAAACATAAAAAAAGATAGTTTTTCGTTGGGTATACCATGTGTGGTCTTTGTGAAACGGTTAATAAACGTTTGGGATGCTCTTGTTAAAGAAAGCCCAATATCCTAAAAATAAGCAGAACAATCAAATAATACTTTCGAATTAACCTAAACGCATCACTAAAAACCTGCCCGAAGCTACCATCGAATTACTCGATATGGAACATCTCGTGCAGTTTTCGTATCTGCTCTGGCCGTCCCAGAACTATAACTTTACTCTTTGGCTTTAGCTGCAGATCTGCTTCGGGATTGATAATATAATTGCCATCAGGTTCGATATACCCTATAATGGTGCAGCCTGTCTTTCTTCGCAGGTCGAGGTCGCGCAGGGAATTACAGTCTACATGCTCTTTAAAATCCTCTATGGCCACTTCTTCGAGGTTGGTGGTATTTTTACCTTCGGTACCCAACTGGTCCATAAACGTGATCAGGTCGGGCATGACCACCAACGAGGCCATGTGGTCGCCCCCGATACGGTCGGGCATAATTACCTTATCAGCACCTGCCAACAACAATTTCTTATATGAGTTTGCCAACGAGGCCCTACTGATGATGAACAGGCCTTTGTTCATTTGCCTTGCCGATAGCACCACGAAAAGATTCGCGGCGTCATCGGGCATCGCCGCTATAAGGTACTGCGACCGTTCTATACCGGCCTCGCCCAGAATTTCGTCTTCATTGGCATCGCCTTCTACGAAAAGTATCCCTTCCTCTGCGAATTTTTCGATGACTTCGCGATCTTTTTCAATGACGACAAAGGGTTTTTTATAGGTTCTCAAACGTTCGGCCGCCTGTATACCGTTACGTCCGAAACCACATAGGATCACATGATCGGACAACTTGTTGATTCTGTCTTTCACTTTCTTCTTTTTTAAAAGTTGTAGCGAGTTTCTGCTTAGGATGTATTCCGAGATCAACGAAATGGAGAAGGCAAAAATAAATACGCTTGAGATTATTAAAAATACGGTAAAAATTTTCCCCTCGGTACTCAGCGGACCTACTTCCGAAAACCCGACGGTAGTGATTGTAATTGCGGTCATGTAGACGGCATCCAACCAAGAAAAGTCCGAAATATATCGATATCCTAAAATACCTGTGGTCAGCACCAGTACTATCAATGCCAATGCGAGAAAGATTCTGGACCGAAAGATGTTCAATAGGTTCATAGGTCAAAAACGGAGGTGCGTTTGGTGTAGACCAGATCTTTGATGCGCAGCCAAAAGGCCAAGAAAAGATACAGGGCAAAGCCAAAACCGAGGGTCACGAATGTAAGGTAGATAAACGAGGTGCGCACTACCCGCGTGCGAATACCCAGACGTTCGGCGATCCGACGGCAGACTTCGAAGCCGCGTTTTTGGAAGTAGTAGAGAAGTTGGTACAAGATGTTCATGAGTAAAGTTCAAGTTTCGAGCGCAAGTGCAAAAAAAGTTTATGGGTATGTGGCTTTGGTAGTTTAGTTCAAAACTTCGTGCTTCGTGCTTCGTGCTTCGTAAAATTAACCATTTCCCTGCAATAAACGATTCCCCACAGCGCATTGCAGGCATTTGTTCCGGGTACAATATTCATTATATAACTGCAATATGGCTTGGCTTTCCTTGGCATTACCGATAGAAATACCGTGATGATCAAAGTTAACGATAATACTGTTTTCCTCTTTTTTTATTTGGGATATGATTTGGATGATCTCTTCGTTGGCTTCCTTGCCCTGATGTTGTGCATAGCAGAATTTCAGGGGCAAGAGGGTATTGATGATCAAAAGATCGATAAAGCTTTTTGTCAGCCTTTTGATACTTTTTTTGGATGTTTTTCCGAACGTAAAATGCTCGTTCCAATAGGCACTTGCCGAAACTTCGAATAGCTCATATAGCTCTTCCAGCTGGGATGCGTGTATCACCCTGCTGAAAAGATTTTGATGTTTGGTATACAGGTTTGCCAACTGTGATAGCCGGATGGTGGGGAAGTTCGGGGGCCTTAGTTTGAAGAATTCCGGTTTTTGCACGTTTCCTTCCCCTAAATCGAACTTATTCTTAAAATGGACGTATTCTTTTTTTAGCTGGATGTAATAATCATCCGGAATTTCTTCCGAATCCAATAAGTGTGACATTCCATAGAAAACACTTTCCAAGGCCAAGGAGTCGGATTGTAGCTTACGTACCGTCGAAAAATCCAAGGCCCGGGCCAAGCTTAAAAAGGATGCCCCATTTATTTTTAGTCCGAAATTCTTGAGCAGCATGGCAAAAAGCACCTGCTCCCAGTCGTTTTTGGAGCTTTCCAACAGCTCGAAAACGAATTGGGACTTACGTTCCAACCTTTCGAAATACAAGCGTTCCAGCCAATTTTCTATAATAAAGTTATCAACATGCCCGATATTTTTCTCGCAATTGATAAATTGAACGCCATTTTTATCGAATAGCTTTTGATAGGCGTCCAAAACACCTGGTGGGATACAGCTTCGCAGCTCAAGCGTAGGAATTTCGGAATTATCACTGCGAAAGACCGCAGCGTCATCTTCCCAGACCACGTGAAGAATCACATTGTTATAGTTGGCATCCTGTTCGTGATGGTGCGCATACCAGTCCGAAGAATTTAGGTGGATTTCAACATTGCCCGCCCAAAGCTGTCCGCCGATGATTACCTGGGCATTAAAAAAATCCGGGCCCGCCAAATGGTTGTGCGTGCCGGTTTCGACGATACGAATAGGCTGCTTATTTGTGCCGACCAGATCATCTAACTGCAATTTTTTGTATTTCCAGATGAAATGTAGCAGGTCTTCTTTCAAGGTATTTTTGGTTTGTGGTTTGTGGTTTGTGGTTTACAGGTTGAATGCTACTATTTTGGACATTATCGATTGAAAAATTCAAGGTTCAAAGCTGCAGTTGGCAGATTCAAAGTTCAAGGTCGAACACATATAACTTTGAACAGCTGCAAAGTAGCGATTAAACCTTAAACCGTTTTAGCTTATGGTTGAACTTGAAAAGATTGGTAATACAACTGCCACTCGCTACTGCCTACTCTTCGATGACCTCCCCTTCCCAATTCATAAATCCACCTTCCAAGTTGTAGGCGTTCTTAAAGCCAACACTGTTCATAATGACACAGGCCTGACCACTTCGGTTTCCGCTTCGGCAATAGACGTAATAATTTTTGCCTTTGTCGAGTTTTTCGACCTCGTTAAGGAAATCCTGCCCCAGATAAAAATCGATATTGACGGCATTGGGTATATGTCCCCCCTCTAGTTCCTCGGGTGTGCGCACGTCTAAAATAAAGGCGTTTTCATCCTTTTCTAGTTGGTCTTCCCATTCTTGCTGTGATAGATTCATGAATATCATTTTTTTGTCATCCCAAAAATAATATAATTATCCGAAAAGACCCCTCTTTTAATTTTTAACAAAACATTGGCTCGCTCCCTTTACTTTCCTTTAAAAAGTCCTGTATATTTGTCTATACAATTGTTGAGGGCGTATGAATGTAGAGAAAATCATTAAAACGGATAAAGAAATTCCCCTTAAAAGTAGAACGATTATCCATTTTATATTGGTGGACGTTAAAATTAAAGAAACCATCTTTACCGCTCTCAAATCCTACGGGGTATCATTGCAACAGTTCAATGTATTACGGATTTTGAGGGGGCAGAACGGTAAACCCGCCAACCTCTCGACCTTGAACGAGCGTATGGTGACCAAAATGAGCAATACCACCCGGTTGGTCGATAAACTTTTGCTGAAAGGGTACGTACACCGCCGTATATGCCCCTCGAACCGCAGAAAAATCGAGATTTCCATTACGGATCAAGGTATCGCACAATTGGAGAGAATGGATGGGGCAATGAAAGATGCCGAAGATAAAATACTCGAAAACCTGTCCCAAAAAGAATTGGAACAACTGAACTTTTTGTTCGACAAATTTTAAATAGCAACATTAATTATTAACAAGATTCCGGCCGGAGTTTATGCTGAGCGCCGGAATGACAAAAATCACTAATTTATGAAAAGAGGAGTTTTTAGTTTAGCATTGGCCTTAGTTTTTGGCGTAGCCACCGCCACCGAACCCGTTGCCGACGAGAAGAAAAAAGTAAAGGCCGATGCAAGTACGGTAACTTGGAAAGCCTATAAAGTAACCGGCTCCCACACGGGCACCTTACAACTGGAGCAAGGGTCGTTGATGTTCGACGGCGAAAAACTTACGGGCGGCGAATTCACGGTCGATATGTCAAGTTTGGTCTCAACAGACCTTGAAGGCGATCCAGAAAGCAAAGGGAAGTTGGAAGGACACCTGAATTCCGAAGATTTTTTCCATACCGAGAAGCATGCCACCTCGAAATTGGTCTTTACCAAAGTAAAATCCACTGGAAAGAATTCTTACGAAGTTACAGGGGATCTTACTATTAAGGACATCACCAAACCGGTAGTTTTTGACATGTCCGTTTACGGAAGCAAGGCCACCGCTACCGTTAAAGTGGATCGTACCAACTATGATATCAAATTCCGTTCAGGAAACTTTTTCGAGAATTTGGGGGACAAGACCATCTATGACGAGTTTGATTTGGTCGTTGATCTGGAATTCTAGTATTTCAATACTTTTAAAAGCACACCTAGGGGCCTGAAATTTTCGGCCCCTATATTTTTTACGTCATCCGCTTGTCCTTTTAAAAATGATTTCTATATTTGACCAATGATTTACAACAGCATACAAACTTGGTGGTGGAACAACTTTCGATAAGCATCGTGAGCTGAGCATCATTGTAGTACAACTATATAGGGCCTGTCATCACGACAGGCTTTTTTAATTAAATTATTTTGTCATTTCCGCACCTCGTCCGCGCTCAGCGCAAACTCCGGCGGAAATCTTTTGAACGATATCGAAATGAAATATAAACTTAAGACCAGCTACAAGCGCATCCTTGCCGACACCATCACTCCCGTAAGCGTCTATCTAAAGATCAGAGATCGCTTTCCCAACAGTATCCTATTGGAAAGTAGCGATTATCACGCCAATGACAACAGCTTTTCCTATATCTGCTGCAATCCCATCGCCTCGATCAAAATAGCGAATGAAATGATCGTACAGCAGTTTCCCGATGGTACATCCGAAGAAATCGGTATTGAAACCGACACCGACGTTGTACATATCATCAACGAATTTAGCCAGAGGTTCGAGACCGAAAACAAGGATTTCAAATTTATCGTCAACGGACTTTTCGGTTATATGGCCTATGACGCGGTACGCTATTTTGAGGATGTACAATTGCAAAAAAAAGCGGACAGCATTGCCATTCCCGATATATACTACGCAGTATATAAAAATGTAATCGCCATCGACCATTTCAAGAACGAGGCCTATATTTTTGCGCATTGTTTTGAGGAAGATGAAAATACGGTCGAGATTGAACGTATTTTGAATGTTCGCAATTTCGCTTCCTATACTTTTTTGATGGATGGCGCGGCCATTTCCAATCTGAAAGATGAAGAATACAAAGAACATGTACGTCTGGCCAAAAAACACTGCCAGCGCGGCGATGTGTTTCAATTGGTGCTTTCAAGACGTTTTTCACAAGATTTTAAGGGGGATGAATTTAACGTATATCGTGCCTTACGTTCCGTAAATCCTTCGCCTTACCTGTTTTATTTCGATTATGGGGATTTTAAGATCTTCGGAAGTTCCCCCGAGGCCCAATTAGTAGTTAAGGACGGAATAGCCGAAATTCACCCCATCGCAGGCACCTTTAAACGAACCGGCAACGATGAAAAGGATGCTATTTTGGCCAAACAACTGACCGAAGACGATAAGGAAAACAGCGAACACGTGATGCTCGTTGACCTTGCCCGCAACGACCTCAGCCGCAACGGCAGTCTGGTCAAGGTCACCAATTATCGCGAAGTGCAGTTCTTTTCGCACGTTATCCATCTGGTATCGAAAGTAACGGGACAAATAAAAAAGAATATCCCGACACTTAAAGTAGTAGCAGACACTTTCCCGGCCGGAACATTGAGCGGCGCCCCAAAACACAGGGCCATGCAATTGATAGAACACTATGAAAAAACAAGCCGGGGCTATTACGGCGGCGCCATAGGTTTTATGGATTTTAATGGCAATTTCAACCACGCCATCATGATCCGCACCTTTCTCAGCAAGAACCATCAACTGCACTATCAAGCCGGTGCAGGATTGGTAGCCGCCTCCGATCCTGACGATGAATTGGAGGAAACCTATCACAAACTGGGCGCGCTGACCAAGGCTTTGGAGATTGCGGAGGGCATATAAAAGTCGTACGGCCGCCGAATCCCATGGCAGCATTAAATCGTTACAACAAGAAAATGAACACAAAAAATATACACATAGACAAGAGTTCTACCCGCAAGATAAAGTCAGGCGTCTCCGTTCTCGTCATCGACAACTACGATAGCTTCACCTATAATCTCGTACATTATCTTGAAGACCTGGGATGCTCGGTGACCGTAAGGCGAAACGACCGTTTGACCTTGGAAGAGGTCGATGCCTTCGATAAAATTGTACTATCGCCAGGTCCCGGAATTCCCGATGAAGCGGGATTGCTCAAGGAAATCATTGCCAAATATGCCCCGACCAAAAGTATTTTAGGGGTCTGCCTTGGGCAACAGGCCATTGGTGAGGTCTTCGGTGGAACCCTTATTAATTTGGACGAAGTGCACCACGGCGTCGCCACTCAAATACGAATTACAAAAGAGGATGTGATTTTTGCGGGACTTTCAAAGGAAATCGAAGTGGGCAGGTATCACTCATGGGTAGTAAATCCAGATTTACCCGCAGTTTTAGAGGCTACTTCGGTCGATGAAAACGGCCAGGTCATGTCCCTCCGTCACAGAGAGTACGACGTCTGCGCCGTACAGTTTCATCCGGAGTCGGTTTTGACACCCGATGGGAAGAAGATATTAGAGAACTGGATTAATAAGTAGTTAATAGAACTAATGAAAGACACGCTAAATAAACTGATCAACCACGACATCCTCTCCAAATCCGATGCCAAGAAAATACTTGTCAATATGGCCAAAGGCGATTATAATACCAGTCAGATCGCGGCCTTTGTAACCGTTTACATGATGCGAAGTATCACCATCGAAGAACTTGAAGGCTTCCGTGACGCGCTGTTGGAACTGTGCTTGGCGGTAGACCTGTCCGAATACGACCCCATCGATCTCTGCGGTACGGGCGGCGACGGCAAGGACACCTTTAATATTTCGACATTGGCCTCTTTCGTGACCGCCGGGGCCGGCGCGAAAGTTACCAAACACGGCAACTACGGCGTTTCCAGCAAATGCGGAAGCAGTAACGTCATGGAATTCCTCGGCATCAAGTTCAGCAGCGAAAAAGAATTTTTGGAAAAATCGATTGACAAAGCAGGTATCTGCGTGCTACATGCGCCCCTGTTTCATCCCGCAATGAAGAACGTGGCCCCAATACGCCGCGATCTGGGGGTTAAGACTTTTTTCAATATGTTGGGGCCGATGGTCAACCCCGCCTTCCCAAAAAATCAGCTGGTCGGCGTTTTCAACCTCGAACTGGCGCGTATGTATGGGTATCTCTATCAGAATACCGATAAAAAATTCACGGTATTGCACTCCCTCGACGGGTACGACGAAATCTCCTTGACCGGAAACACAAAAACTATCTCAAACCGCTCAGAAGGCATGCTAAAACCCTCGGATTTCGGTGTGCCAGCCATTAAACAATCCGAAATTTTGGGAGGCGATAGCATCGAAGCATCCGCCAAAATATTCTTGAACGTCCTGCAAGGCCAAGGCACCGAGGCACAGAACAATGTGGTCTGCGCCAATGCCGGGGTGGCGATTGCCACGGTCAAGAATTTGAGTGTCAAAGAAGGTTTTGAACAGGCGAAGGAGTCGCTTAGGAGCGGCAAGGGATTACTAGCATTGAAGAAATTACAGGAGTTAAGTAAGGCATCTTAAGGTACATTATTCGGTACTAAGAATTGTTGTGAGCGGCAGGCTTTTAAAAAGTATTGATTTAAATTGATACGGTTTTTTCGCTGTATCACTTTAGCGAAAAGCGTAGAACAAGCTTTTAAGAAATGAACATTTTAGATAAAATAGTGGCGGACAAACGAACGGAAGTAGATTTAAAAAAATCGGTGATTCCAGTTTCGCAATTGGAAAAATCGGTATTGTTCGGTCGCCCGACCATTTCTTTGGCCGCTGCCCTCCGCAAAAGTGACTCGGGCATCATCGCCGAACACAAAAGACGTTCTCCGTCCAAATCAGTTATCAACCAAGACCTGAATGTACAAGACGTCGCCAAAGGCTATGAAAATGCCGGCGTCTGCGGTATGTCCGTTCTAACGGACAGTAAATATTTCGGAGGTTCCTTAGATGATCTGCTACTGGCTCGCGCAGCCGTTCAAATGCCATTATTGCGCAAAGAATTCATTATCGACGAATATCAGGTTCTAGAGGCTAAGGCCAACGGTGCGGATGTCATCCTTTTAATCGCGGCAATCTTGGAAAAGGATAAAATCAAGCGCTTTTCGGAACTGGCAAAAAGTTTGCATCTCGATGTGATCCTCGAAGTCCACAACGAAGAAGAGCTCCATAAATCCATCATGCCCAATCTGGATATGTTGGGCGTCAACAACCGAAACCTAAAGAACTTTGAAGTCAGCATAGAGACCAGTAAAACACTCTCAAAACTGATTCCCGATGATTTTGTGAAAGTGTCGGAAAGCGGTATCAGTAGCATCGAAGCCATAAAAGACTTGAAACCCTACGGGTATCAAGGGTTTTTGATCGGAGAGAATTTTATGCGCACGAAAAATCCGGGAGTAGCTGCGGGGGAGTTTATTGGCAATTTAGGTTAAAGTTCAAACCTCTGTAAGGTTTATATTTTTAACAAGAAACAGTATCCATTCAAAGAACTTTGTATTTCGAGACAAATATTTAAGATGTCTAAAACAACATAACAATGAAACTAAAAATCTGCGGAATGAAATTGAATACGGCCGAGGTAGCAGCTTTACGGCCCGACTACCTAGGCTTTATTTTCTGGGAATCTTCCAATAGATTTTTTGATGACGAGATTCCAGAACTACCGGGCAGTATTCAAAAGGTTGGCGTTTTTGTTGATGCCCCAGTAGAAGAAATTCTAAATAAGGTAAAAAAGTACGATTTACAGGCGGTGCAATTACATGGTAAAGAAAACCCGGAGTTTTGTTATGAACTACGTGCCAAGTCAAGCACAAGGGATGTCAAGTCACAGCCAATCAATGTGAGATTGAGCTCAGCCAATGTCAGGTCGAGCGCAGTCGAGACCTCCCTCGCGGTAACAAACCTCAAAATCATCAAAGTCTTCCCCATAAAAGACGACTTCGATTTCAGCCTCCTAAAACCCTACGAAGAAGTCTGCGACTATTACCTCTTCGACACCAAAGGCAAACTCCCAGGCGGAAACGGTTATGCCTTCGATTGGAGGGTACTCAAAAACTACTCTTCGACCAAACCCTATTTTTTAAGTGGCGGTATTGGTTTGGCAGATGCGGAGGCCATCAAAGAATTCATGAGACGGCCGGAAGCGAAGAATTGTTATGCTATCGATGTTAACAGTCGGTTTGAGATAGAGCCAGGACTGAAGCATGTTGAGAGGTTGAAGGAATTTAGACAACTATTAAGTATAATATAATTTTTGACAATATTATTTTGTTGGAAAAAGGTTTCAACAAATTCGAAAAATCAAACTGGGAGGAGCATAAAAACCGAAACCCAATGGTTTGAAAAAATCAGGGACCACTGGGAATAAGATTAAGTAAAGACATTAACTCACTTTAACTATAATGAAACCTATGTCCTTTATCGACACTGAAATAGATCCCAAAAGCAAGAAGATTGTTGATATTGGGAGTGTAAAAAGTGATGGGAGTATTTTTCACTCGAATTCGATAAATGATTTTGCTGACTTCCTGAATAATGCTGACTTCATTTGTGGCCATAATATAATCAGACATGATTTGAAGTACATCCAAAAATACCTTTCGTCTCAAGGGATAAACCATTTGCGGTATATTGATACGTTAGTTTTATCTCCTTTACTATTTCCTACAAAGCCCTATCATCGCCTACTAAAAGATGAAAAAATACAAACCGATGAATTAAACAATCCGGTAAATGATTCCCAAAAGGCAAAAGATTTATTCTATGATGAAATAGCTGCTTTTGGTACTTTGGACGAATCTCTAAAACAGATATATTATTTACTGCTAAAAGAACATGATGAGTTCTTGTATTTCTTCGAATATATATCCTTTACAAATTCCGAAGACGCCTTACTAACAAAATTGATCAATGAACAATTTCAGAATAAATTTTGCTCAACTGCCCCAATAGAAATCTTAATAGATAAACACCCGATCGAACTCGCTTATTGTTTGGCATTAATTAATAGTACAGACCGCTATTCTATTACGCCAAGATGGGTTTTAATGAATTATCCGGAAGTAGAGAGGATGATGTACTTGCTTCGAAATAAACCCTGTTTAGTCGGTTGCAAATATTGTGATGAAAAATTGGATGCAAAATTAGGATTAAAATATTTTTTTGGCTTCGATTCATACCGCACTTTCAACGATGAACCTTTGCAAGAAAATGCTGTGAATGCTGCAATTAGAAATAAATCCCTTCTTGCAGTTTTTCCCACAGGTGGAGGAAAATCCCTTACTTTTCAAATTCCGGCTTTGATGGCCGGTAGAAACATAAGAGGATTAACCGTTGTGATTTCACCATTACAATCACTAATGAAAGATCAGGTTGATAATCTTGAGAAAACCGGCCTAACAGAATCGGTTACTATTAATGGATTGCTCGACCCAATAGAGCGCAGCAAATCATTTAAAAGGGTGGAAGATGGCTCTGCATCTATCTTATATATATCTCCCGAATCTCTTCGCTCAAAAACTATTGAGCGCCTATTGTTAGGCCGAAATGTTGTTCGTTTTGTTGTCGACGAGGCACACTGCTTTTCGGCTTGGGGACAAGATTTTAGAGTCGATTATTTATATATCGG
>NZ_JBGTHY010000001.1:0-4780 GCF_041745955.1 Pricia sp. | reverse complement strand
GGAAGGTACGTTCGTTGCCGTTCCCGAAAGAATGCAAATTCCCGAGAACATCAAAGAACAGTTAATCGTCGAGCTTTACTCTAAATAACTAAGAACACTATTTCTATGGCATTATTTAATTTTCAGAAACCTGATAAGGTTATCATGATCGATTCTTCGGATTTCGAGGGGAAGTTTGAATTCCGACCTTTGGAACCTGGCTACGGATTGACCGTTGGTAACGCATTAAGAAGGGTATTGCTTTCATCTTTGGAAGGTCATGCCATCACCTCGGTTAGAATTGACGGGGTAGAACACGAGTTTTCAGTGATATCGGGTGTTGTGGAAGACGTTACCGAAATCATCCTGAACCTAAAGCAAATGCGCTTTAAGAAACAAATCGATGATTCCGAGGCCGAGGTGGTCGCCGTTTCCGTTAGTGGTAAGAACCAATTGACCGCTGGCGATTTTCAGAAGTTCATTTCCGGATATCAAGTATTGAACCCGGATTTGGTCATCTGCAATATGGATTTAAAGGTAAGCATCAACCTGGAAATTGTCATTGACAAAGGCCGTGGGTATGTGCCTGCCGAGGATAACAAGAAATCCAACGCCGCTTTGGGCACTATCGCTATCGATTCGATTTTCACTCCGATCAAGAACGTAAAATACAGTATCGAGAACTTTAGGGTAGAGCAAAAGACCGACTACGAAAAATTGGTTTTCGAAATCGCTACCGATGGTTCCATTCATCCTAAGGATGCCTTGACCGAAGGTGCCAAAGTCCTGATCCATCACTTTATGCTGTTTTCCGATGAACGGATCACACTTGAGGCCGACGAAATCGCGCAGACCGAAACCTACGACGAAGAGTCCTTGCACATGCGCCAGTTGCTCAAAACAAAATTGGTCGATATGGACTTATCCGTACGTGCCCTGAATTGCTTGAAAGCTGCCGAGGTCGATAGTTTGGGAGACTTGGTTTCCTTCAACAAAAACGATTTGATGAAATTCAGGAATTTCGGTAAAAAATCATTGACCGAACTTGAGGAATTGGTCATCAATAAAGGTCTGACCTTCGGAATGGATCTTTCAAAATACAAATTAGATAAAGATTAAGACATTATTAATAGCTGTTTCCTACAGGAAGGCAGAACGCCTCAGTTGGGGAAATACACAGTACATACACCATGAGACACGGTAAAAAATTCAATCATTTAGGGCGAAAGACAGCGCATAGAAAAGCGATGTTGGCCAATATGGCCTGTTCCCTAATTGAGCATAAGAGAATAAATACAACGGTAGCCAAAGCGAAAGCCTTGAGACAGTTTGTCGAGCCATTGATCACAAAGTCGAAACCTGAAAACAATGTGACCGCCGAAAAAGGCACCCACAACCGACGTATCGTTTTCAAGAACCTTCGTGACAAATACGCGGTTACCGAGTTGTTCGGCGCCGTGGCCGAAAAAGTAGCGGACAGGCCCGGTGGCTACACCCGAATTATCAAACTGGGAAATCGCCTTGGTGATAACGCCGATATGGCAATGATCGAATTGGTCGATTTTAACGAAATCTATAACGCGGGCAAGGCTAAAAAGAAAACTACCCGAAGAAGTAGAAGAGGTGGTAAAAGTGAGGATACCCCTGTGACCGAACCCGTAGAGGAAACAAAAGCGGACGCAGGCAAGACCGAAGCCCCCAAATCGGATAAAGGAGCCGAGGTGGAAGACAAAAAAGAAGCTGAAACCAAAAAGGAATCCGAAGCCGAAGTCGAAAAGGCCAAGGAGACAGAAGCTACTCGTGAAGAGGAAGCGGCATCCGAAGAAAAGGCGGAAACCAAAGCGGACGAAAAACCGGAAGCCGAAGCAGCTCAAAAGCCGGAAGCAGAAGCCAAATCCGACCCAAATGACGATGACGCCGAGGACGCAGAAACTAAAAAAGACGACAATAAAGAATAAAATGTCGATAAATTTTGAACATAGTAAAAGGATAGGCTTGAGCGTCTATCCTTTTTTTGTGTTTATTTGTGAAGCGGAAAAAAAGTTTATGAGTTTATGGGTTTAGAAGTTTATTCGATGCCCGATGCCCGATGACCTTCGCCCGTCTTCTGTTACAAAATAATAATAGTAATCAATAATCACCTCCCTTCAATGAAATATCAAGCAAAAAAGAAAGCAGTAATTCTACTCGCCGATGGCACCATTTTTCACGGTAAAGCCGTAGGCGATAAAGAAGGTACGGCCTTCGGTGAGGTATGTTTCAATACGGGCATGACCGGATACCAAGAAATTTTCACCGATCCATCCTATTTCGGACAGTTGATGGTCACCACCAATGCACATATCGGCAACTATGGAACGCATTCCGACGAAGTGGAGTCGGATTCCGTAAAAATATCCGGACTCATATGTAGAAACTTCAGTTATGAGTTTTCAAGGGCCGTTGCGGACAAAAGTCTGAAACAGTTCTTGGACGAAAACCATCTTTTTGCTATTTCCGATGTTGATACGCGCGCCTTGGTAGGTTACATCCGGGATCAGGGTGCGATGAATGCGGTTATCACAACGGACATTGACAATTTAGAGGTGTTGAAAAAGCAACTTTCCGAAGTGCCCAGTATGGAAGGCTTGGAACTGGCTTCAAAAGTATCCACTACCGAACCTTATTTTTTCGGGGAAGAAAACGCTACCTTTAAAATTGCCGCACTTGACATCGGTATCAAAAGGAACATCCTTAGAAATTTAGCGAAAAGGGATGCCTACATCAAGGTTTTTCCCTACAACGCCACCTTTGAAGATATGGAGGCCTTTGGTCCTGACGCCTACTTCATATCCAATGGTCCCGGTGATCCCGAGCCGCTGACCGATGCCATAGCCGCAGCAAAGAAAATGATTGCCAGTGATAAACCGGTTTTTGGTATTTGCCTGGGCCATCAGGTTATTGCCCTCGCCAATGGGGTCTCCACTTATAAAATGCACAACGGGCATCGGGGCATCAACCATCCGATCATGAACCTTCGGACCGGTAAGGGGGAGATTACTTCCCAAAACCACGGTTTTGCCGTGAATCGGGAGGAGACCGAAGCGAATACTGATCTTGAAATAACACACGTACACTTGAATGATAAGACCGTAGCTGGAATCCGAATGAAAGACAGGAATGTATTCTCGGTACAGTACCATCCCGAAGCGAGTGCCGGTCCGCATGATGCCAATTATCTTTTTGATCAGTTTTTTGATCTGATCAAGTCAAAATCGGCTCAAACGGCATAGATTATCAAATTGTTATATCAGTTACATTATAGAGGAATACCACAACGAAATACTCCTTCGGTTTCGTATATTTGAAATTACTGAAAATCAATCTTAAACAAGTTATACTATGAGCATCATCCTTAGCGTTCACGCACGACAAATATTTGATTCAAGAGGCAACCCAACTGTAGAGGTCGACGTTATAACCGAAAACGGAATTATGGGAAGGGCTGCGGTACCCTCGGGTGCCTCGACCGGTGAACACGAAGCGGTCGAATTACGGGACGGGGGAAAGGCCTTTATGGGCAAAGGCGTCAGCAAAGCCGTTGAAAATGTAAATACGCTGATCGCTGAAGAAATTTTGGGCATGTCCGTCTTCGAACAGAATCTTCTCGATCAGACCATGATCGATCTTGACGGTACCCCGAACAAATCGAAACTGGGCGCCAATGCGATTTTGGGCGTATCCTTGGCCGCTGCCAAAGCCGCTGCGAACGAGCTCGGCATGTCCCTATATCGCTATGTAGGCGGGGTAAGTGCGAATACACTCCCGGTTCCGATGATGAACATCATCAATGGAGGCTCGCATTCCGACGCGCCGATCGCCTTTCAAGAGTTTATGGTGATGCCGGTCAAGGCGAATAGCTTTTCCCACGCTATGCAAATGGGTTCGGAAATCTTCCACAACCTCAAAAAGGTTTTGCATGACAGAAATCTAAGTACCGCAGTAGGCGATGAAGGCGGATTTGCACCAACACTTGATGGTACCGAAGATGCCCTCGAAACAATAGCGAAGGCGGTTGAAAATGCAGGTTACAAATTAGGGGATGATGTAATGATCGCCTTGGATTGTGCGGCAGCGGAATTTTATGTAGATGGCAAATACGATTATACGAAGTTCGAGGGAGATAAGGGTGCGGTACGGACTTCTGAGGAACAGGCGCAATATCTGGCGGACCTCTCCGAAAAATATCCGATAATTTCTATCGAAGACGGTATGGACGAAAACGATTGGGACGGTTGGAAGGCCCTTACCGATAAAATTGGCGATAAAGTACAGTTAGTGGGCGACGATCTGTTCGTGACCAATGTCGAACGCCTGGCAAAAGGTATCGAAAATGGTATTGCCAATTCAATACTTATCAAGGTGAACCAAATCGGTACCTTGACCGAGACCATTGCCGCGGTGAACATGGCAAAAAATGCAGGATATACTTCGGTAATGTCCCACAGATCGGGCGAAACCGAAGACAATACCATTGCCGATTTGGCGGTAGCATTGAATACCGGACAGATCAAGACAGGTTCGGCATCGCGTTCCGACCGTATGGCCAAGTATAACCAATTGTTGCGCATTGAGGAAGAATTGGGCGATATCGCCTATTTTCCCAAGGAAAAGGCGTTTAATCTAAAATAAGAACAGTTGATCGTATGAAATAGAATGTGCACACCTATCGATAAAATATAAACTCCGAACAATTAAAAAGCCTTCCGAATGTCGGAAGGCTTTTTTTTACGAAATCATTAAGATTATATAACTTAAATTA